>JALWGP010000128.1:4115-4520 GCA_027038775.1 Sedimenticola sp.
AGGAGACACCATCACCCACGAGCGCACCCCGGCCGCCGAGCCGCTGCCCGGCTTCAAGGAGATGCAGCCGCGGGTCTTCGCCGGCCTCTACCCGGTGAACTCCGACGACTACGAGGCCTTCCGCGAGGCGCTGCAGAAGCTCAAGCTCAACGACGCCGCCCTCCACTTCGAGCCGGAGACCTCCCAGGCCCTGGGCTTCGGCTTCCGCTGCGGCTTCCTCGGCATGCTGCACATGGAGATCGTGCAGGAGCGGCTGGAGCGGGAGTACGGGCTGGATCTCATCACCACCGCGCCCACGGTGATCTACGAGGTGGAGAAGACCGACGGCGAGGTGGTGATGGTGGACAACCCCGCCGACCTGCCCGAACCGAGCCGCATCCAGGAGATCCGTGAGCCCATCATCAC
>JALWGP010000129.1 GCA_027038775.1 Sedimenticola sp.
CTCCTCCAGGTAGACCCGCAGCTCCTCGGGGCGCGACTCGATGATGCGCGAGATCATCCCCTGCTCGATGATGGCATAGCTGCGCGGCCCCAGGCCGGTGCCGAGAAAGAGGTCGGTGATGTCGCGGCGGCGGCACTTGACGCCGTTGAGGAAGTAGGTGGACTGGCCGTCCCGGCTCACCTGGCGGCGCACCGAGATGGTGCCGTACTGGGCGTACTGGCCGCCGGCGCGGCCGTCGCTGTTGTCGAAGATGAGCTCCACGCTGGCCTGCCCCACCGGCTTGCGCGCGCTGGAGCCGTTGAAGATGACGTCGGCCATGGACTCGCCGCGCAGCATCTTGGCCGAGCTCTCCCCCATCACCCAGCGCACCGCGTCGATGACGTTGGACTTGCCGCAGCCGTTGGGCCCCACCACCCCCACCAGGTTGCTGGGAAAGGGGATGCTGGTGGGATCGACGAAGGACTTGAAGCCGGCCAGCTTGATTCGTTCAAGGCGCATGGGGCGCAAAGATACTCGCTGGCGGGGCGGCGTACAAGTTATGCAGCATTGCAGACGATACCCATTCTGAGAAGCATTATCACAATGTCAGAATATTTTACAGTTCTGAACAATGCGTGCTTTGCCGCCGGTGTTCATCCAATCATGGTCACTCGAAATCCATGTCTTCCTAATTACTGAATTTCTATAAGGAAATTCATTCCGGCCTGCCTGAGGGTATGGGTCGACGGCGCTTTCTCATCGAAAAGACAGCAAATTTCCTTGCCTGTTTTTTTACAACCATCGGCGCAACAAAATAGGAAACAACAAATATCTGTTCATATTCAGCCACTTACAAAATACCTTCCAATTGGTCCGTTTATTGCCTTCCTGATCAACGAGACTGTGATGATTTGCGAGGACAGGAACTCAATTGCAAGAAGCGGGGCGCTCTATTCAATAGGCCATAACAGGCCGCCATCGACCGGATCCTCCCTTCTGCTGAATTTCGCCCCCCAAATCCTCATGGTGCTCCTCCGGGCGGATCTTTCCCTCAGCAAGACAAGGAGTGATCGAGATGAAAAGCCCCTCCAGACGTGAATCCAGTGGAGCTGCGCGCAAGGCGAGGCGCGCGCTCCTCTTGACCGGCTTACTTTTCGCTGCGGCAGTGCCCCCTGCCGCTCACGCGAACCTGATCCAAAACGGCAGTTTCGAGCTTCCAGCCAGCGGCAGCACCCAGGTTGGCGTCACCCCCACCGGGTGGCAGCTTCTGGGCAATGGAAGCCGTGTCGACATCATTCGCGCGGGCTACTACGGCGCCTTTGCCTCCGACGGCGTCCAGTTCGTCGATCTGATCGGCGGTGGAATTTTCCCAAGCGGCCTCAAGCAATCCGTCGATCTGCTGGCCGGCGTCACCTATCACCTGATGTTCGATTACAACGGTGGGCGCTATGTCAACGGTACCCAGACAAGCGGCCGAATGCTCGAATACGCCCTCGGCTCCCTCGTCAGCGGGTCGATGAACGTGGATGATCTCAATGCGTTTGCGTCCAACGGCCCTACCACACCCTGGCAGACCGAATCGGTGGTTTTCACCGCTCCTTCCAGCGGCACTTACGAGCTTGTCTTTTCGACACCAAACGGAAGACATGGCTCCCCCTACGTGGACAACGTCCGCCTGGAAGAAGTGGCCAGGGTACCGGAACCCTTTACAACCACGCTCCTGGGACTGGGAATCGCCGGCCTTGGGCTGAGGGGATTCTCCAGAAAACGGCGGTAAAGAAACGGAGGTATTGAGCCATGAAGATGAAGAAAGCCGGAACCCTTGCCCTGGCAGCGGCGCTCTCCGCCGTGTGGGTGCCCACCACTGTACGGGCCATTCCCGTCACCGACGGACTGGTCGCCTACTAC
The DNA here is from genome assembly GCA_027038775.1 of Sedimenticola sp. Taxonomy (GTDB): domain Bacteria; phylum Pseudomonadota; class Gammaproteobacteria; order Chromatiales; family Chromatiaceae; genus Thiolapillus. The sequence goes on from JALWGP010000129.1 coordinate 1,888, forward strand.
GCCTTTGACGGAACCACGACGGACGGCTCCGGAAACGGCCATGATGCAACCGCCCATGGCGGCACGTACACCACCGGATACGATGGCACCGCCAATGGCGCCTACCTGTTCAGCGGGAGCGATTGGCTCAGCACCAGCCTGACGCTCTCTTCGTCCCAGGGAACCATGGCCGCCTGGATCAATGTCCACAAGTACGATACCGGATTCAACCGGTACAACCTCATTTTCGAGCATTGGGACAACATGCAGTTCGGCCTGGATGACTCCAGGAGCGGTGGGGCTTACGATGGGCACTACATGCTGAAACTACGCAAAACGCCGGGCGGCGGTTACAGCAACTTCAGCTTTGTCGATGGGGGATTGGCGGAATTGAATACGTGGGTGCATCTGGCCGGCACCTGGGATGGGAGCATGATGCGCCTCTACGTTGACGGCATCGAGGTTGCGGCAACGACTGCACCCTCCCCACCGGCTGGATCCGGCCCGCTCGTCATCGGAAGGCACAGCCATAACGGTATCAACTTCTGGAAAGGCGCAATCGACGAGGCCGCGATCTATAACCGGGCACTCACCGGGAAGGAGATTGCCTTGTTGGCCGAAACAGGTGAGCCGCCGAGCGTTCCTGAACCCGCGCCTCTGGCACTGTTTGGCTTGGTCCTTGCCGGCCTTGCCGGGTACAGGAAGATCTCTCAGATTGAGCACTGAGAACAGGGTCGGGCCTTGGCCTGCACCAAGACCCGACCCGTTGGCTGATGTTGCCCTGTCAATGCAGGAAACCGATGGACGGGGGGCAGATTTGTTTCGGGACTTTTGCTCCGGTTGAGGGTAGTAGCGTGGCGCAGCAGCCGACCCGGAATGGCGGTGGCGATCACTTGCTTCGAGGCACGCAACACCAGCAATTCCAGACCCGGCTCATGGAACCATGGAATCCGGGCAGCATGAAGGCGTTGTCTCGTTTCCGGACGACAGCGTGGCAACCGGGGCAAACAGTCCGAATGTCAGTGGGGAACAACTCACAAGGTCTACAGGACAGCAATCGAAGCCGGCTCCGCAATTCTTGCTTGTCAGCATTTTTTCCACTTCCACCAGGCTTGCAAGACAACCCAATCCATACCAGTTGATATACAAATATTTTTCTGTCTTGGCGCAAATTATGCTTCTAAAAAGTTAGAGGAAGGTATTTTAGATTTTCCTCTGCATTTACACTCGAAAACATTAGGTGAAGAAGTCATGAAAAAACTTATAGTTTCAAGCATCCTATGCCTTACGACAACGCTGTCTTATGCCGACACCATTCAGATCAAGGTGGATGCGGATATCAGTATTTATGAAGCTTCTCCCGATGCCACTGGTGAAGGGGGATGGTATCTATATATCGGCAATCATTTTGCTGGTCAAGAGTATTATTCTCTTTTCAAATTCGATCTAACAGGTTTAACAAGCCAGCTAAGTCCAGGGGACGTACTTAACATCAACAGCCTGACCTTCAATAGCTATCAAAACTACAATACAAACTATGCTACCACGGTAAATGGAAATCTTTACCTTGGCACTGATGACAACTGGACACCAGCCACAACCACCTGGAACACTTACATCTCGAAGGTAGGCTCCTTGCTTACCTCGACACCACTAACCCCAGGGAACAAATGGGTATCCTGGGATCTGACGGGAAAGCTATTACCAAGTGATTTTATTTCTGACAACCTTGTTACGCTGGTGCTTGACTCAGATACAACAGGCTCAGCAGGCTGGTATGATTTTGCGAGCAGAGAATATTCAGATATATATAATAGCGATATCTACTACTCGTACCTTGACATTGACTACACAATCCAGCAAGGCGGCATCACACCCGTCCCGGAACCTTCCACCATCATTCTCCTGAGCATAGGTGTCATTGGGATGGGTGGTTACGGTCGGAAATGGTTGAACACGAAGGGTCGAATGTTCCGTCTCGTGTGATTGTATTCCAAAGCGAGGAGCCATCCTTTCTTCCAGGCCAGAGAGACCCCGGGGCCCCAGGCCGCAAATGAAGCCGGGCACCTTGTTGCGGGATACCAGGACCAGGACAGAGAAGTCCTTCCACGAGTAATGAAGACAACCAGAAACCGCGTTTTTGGAAGACGCCGCTTCGAAAAATCCCAGGGAAAGGATTTTTCGAAGCGGCCATGAGGGTGGAACCTAAAGTACGCGGGTAGTTTGTCGCGTAGAACACGCAAAAAATGAACGTCTTTTTTCAAGCCTAGCTGCTGTAGATCACGAATGACACGTCCCTCTCCTGCCAGGGAGTGGTCACCCTTTGCCTTTGATCGGGCGTGTGAATCGCATTTGCAAGGTCTCGCTGGCTTTGTCCGCAAACGTCTCAGTCATGAACACAGGATGGCACGGATATCATGCCATTGACCAGCATCCTCTGCGCTATAATGCCGTGCCTGTATTTGACAAGATGAAACCGAAATGCCCAGCCAGCCGAGCAAGGAACTGGAAACCTTCGACAACCCGGAGCCGGGGCGGGACTACACCATCCGCATCCGGGTGCCGGAGTTCACCTGTCTCTGTCCCAAGACCGGCCAGCCGGACTTCGCCACCCTGCACATCGAGTACGTGCCGGACCGCCTCTGCGTGGAGCTGAAGTCGCTCAAGCTCTACGTCTGGTCCTTCCGCGACGAGGGCGCCTTCCACGAGGCGGTGACCAACCGCATTCTCGACGACCTGGTACAGGCGGTGCACCCCCGCTTCATGCGGCTGACCGCGGAGTTCAACGTGCGCGGCGGGATCTACACCACGGTGGTGGCGGAGCACCGCGCGGAGGGGTGGCAGCCTCCACTCCACGTTACCCTGCCTTGAAGCCGCCCTGCTTCGTCGGCCTGGACCTGGGCACCTCGGGGTGCCGCGCCCTGGCGTGCGACGAGGCGGGAAAGATCCTGGCGCGGGAAGCCCTGCCCCTGCCCACCGGCCGGCACACACAGAACGGAGCCAGCGAGCAGGAACCGGCCACTTGGTGGCATGCGGTTGCCGGCGTGCTGAAAAGGCTCACAGCCCGGCTCGAAAGGCACCGCCCCCTGGCCCTTGCCGTGGCGGGCACTTCCTCCACCCTGCTGCTGGCCGACGGGGCGGGCACGCCCCTCACCCCGGCCCTCATGTACGACGACCGGCGCGCAACGGAAGAGGCCACTTCCCTGGCCGGCCTGGCGCCGGCGGAGGCACCGGTACACACCCCCACCTCCAGCCTGGCCAAACTGCTCTGGCTGCTTCGGCACCATTCCTTCGCGGGGAAGGCCCACGCCCTCCACCAGGCGGAGTGGATCGCCGGCCGGCTCTGTGGACGCTTCGACACGGGGGACGAGAACAACTGTCTCAAGCTAGGCTACGACCCGGTGGCGCGGCGCTGGCCGGCGTGGATGGAGGAGCTCGGTCTGCCTGCGGACCTCCTGCCCCGGGTGGTGCCTCCCGGCACCGTGCTGGGCACGGTACAGCCCGAAACCGCCGCCGGGACCGGGTTGCCACCGGAGTGCCTGGTGGTGGCGGGCACCACGGACAGCACCGCCGCCGCCCTCGCTGCCGGCCTGGAGCAGCCGGGAGATGCACTCACCTCCCTCGGTTCCACCCTGGTCACCAAGCTTCTCTCACCGGAGCCGGTCTTCCACGCCGACAGCGGCGTCTACAGCCACCGCATCTTCGGCCACTGGCTGGCAGGCGGTGCCTCCAACAGTGGCGGACGGGTGCTGCTGCAGTTCTTCGAGCCGGAGGAGCTGGCGGCGCTCAGCGAGCGGATCGACCCCCGTCGCCGCCTCTGCCTGGACTACTACCCGCTGCCGGCGCCGGGCGAGCGTTTTCCCATCAACGATCCCGGACTGCAACCCAGGATCCATCCGGTACCCGGGGATCCTGCCCGCTTTCTCCAGGCGCTGCTGGAGGGCATGGCCCACATCGAGGCCCTCGCCTACCGACGGCTGAACGAGCTGGGCGCGCCGCGCCCCCTGCGCGTGCTCACCAGCGGCGGCGGCGCAGAAAACCGGGCATGGACAGAGATCCGGGAGAGAATCCTGGGGGTACCGGTGGAGGCCGCGCCCCGCACCGAGACGGCCTGGGGCGCGGCAGCCATCGCGGCCCGGGGCTGGCAGGAAGGGGGCCGCTGACGCCCGCGCTTCAGACCTTCAGCGCATCCAGGTCCCGGCTGCAGCGGATGCTGAGGGCAAACTCCACGTCGGCCCCCTCGGGATAGGACTGGGCCACGATCCAGATCTGGCTGAGCTGCTCGCTCAGTCCCGACAGCGCCTTCAGTGCGTAGCGGGTGCGCTCCTCGTCGAAGAAGGCGAAAGGCTCGTCGAGGAAGGCGAACTGCGTCCCCTTCACCTTCCGGTTGAGCAGCTTCTGGCTCAGGGCCAGCCGCAGGGCGAGCATGATCTGGCGCTGGGTGCCGCTGGAGACCTCGTCCAGGTCCATGAAATCGTGCTTGTCGCTGGAGAAGACCTTGACACTGAGATCGGGATCGATGCGCAGATGCTCGTAGCGTCCCTGGGTGAAGACCGGCAAGGTACGCGCCACCAGGTCGCGGATCTCCTTGTTGAAGTCGTTGGAGAAGTCGGCCGCCGCCCCTTCCAGCAGTTCGATGGCCTTGCGCCGCCGCTCCTGGCTGGCGCGGATCTCCGCCTCCTTGGCCTCCAGGCCGTCGATCACCTCGCTGAGCCTGGCCATCTGGCGCACCCGCTCCAGCTCCTGGTCCACCTCCTGGCCCAGTTTCCGCAGCGCCCTCTCCTTGCGCGCGATCTGCGCCTCCAGCCAGTGCATCTCGGCCTCCACCAGCTCCCGCACCTGCTCCGGCGAAGCGGTCGAGGACTCCACCTGCGGCAGCAGGCGGGCGTAACGGTTCTCCTCCGGGCGCTGCACGTCCCGACCCATCTCTTCGGCGCCACCCTCCCCCTCGTCGTCGGCGGCCGCCGCTTCCAGCTCCGGGTCGATGGGCGTGACGGCACGCGCCTCCTCCAGTGCTCCGGCCAGGGCGGCGGATTCGCCGACCAGCTCCTGCACGCGCCGGTTGTGATAGCTGACCCGCATCCAGAAGAAGAACATGAACACCGCGAAGACCACCGCCGCCACGCCGATGTAGGAGACCCAGCCGGCCTGCCACCCGGGCACCTGCTGCTGCAGCAGCTGCAGCAGTTGCTGCGCCTGTGGCTGGTCGCCTGCCTGGGTCAGCAGCCCCCAGACGCCGGCCGCCACCAGCGCCAGCACGAAGGTGATGAAGCGCCAGAAGCGGCTGCGGCCGCGCTTGCCCTGCGCCTTGCGGATGCGCGGATAGTTGCCTTGGTACACCTCGTGCGCCTCCCGCAGCCGGCTCAGGCGCGACTGGTTGGCGGCCACCTCGGCCTCGAGCTCGTTCTTGCGGTCCTCCAGGGTGACCAGCAGCCCCTCCTGGAAGTCGAGCTCCTCCTGCTCCTGGCGCAGCGCCTCCACCTCGGCATCGATGTCGGCCAGCATCTCGTCGAAGTTGGCGATCTCCTCCTCGAACTCCTCCACCACCTCTTCCAGCGGTGCCACGCCCGCCATGGTCTTCACCGCCACGCTGTGGGGATGGGGCGAGGTGATCTCGCGCTGGGCCAGGTAGAAGGACTCGATGAACTCGTCGAACTCGTACCCCAGGATCTCGAAGAGACGGTCGGCCACCGGGCCCACGCCCCGCGCCAGGGTCTCGTCGGGGTTCTCCGCCGGCCCCAGCCGGGCGCCGTGGTTGCCGTCCCGGTCGAGAAAGCGGCCCAGCTGGTAGCGTACCCCGTCCACGGTGAATTCCAGGATCACGGAACAGCGGCTCTCGCCCCAGCGCAGCACCTTCTGGATGTGTTCGTGGTCGAGGGAGAAGGTACGCCCGAAAAGCGCGAAGCAGATGGTCTCGCCGATGGTGCTCTTGCCCGACTCGTTCTCGCCGCTGATGGCGATGATGCCCTCCGCGGGCAGGTTCTCCAGTTCCAGGAACTCGTACTTGAGGACGTTCTTCGCCCGCACGCTGTTGATGATCATGCCAGCCCCTCCTCTTCCAGCTGGCGAAGGCGCGCCAGCGCCAGCTCCATCGCCTCGCGGTAGCCGGCTTCGTCAAACTCCTCCTCGGAGTTCCGGCGCCGCTCGAACACCGCCTCGCAGTAGGCTTCGAAGGCTTCGGTGACGGACTTCTGCCGCGCCGTGGGCAGGGGCTTGATTTCGGTTTCCAGAGACATCTGTGGTTCCTGAACTCGTGGATGAAAGGGTCAGAGCCGCCGGAAATGGACGGCCTGGGCGGGCAGGTCCACCGACTGCACCTGCAGCATCACCTTCCGGTCGGGCTGCAGGTCGTCGCTGCGGCGAATACGGGCCTCCAGCGCCAATTGCGGAATGATAACAACCGCCTTTCTTTCTTCCAACGCCACCACCACGGCCTCACCTCGCCAGTCGGGATGGCGCTTGAGCCAGATCAACTTCCAGTGGAGGTTGGAAAGCCGCTCGGAGCGGCGGATCACGCCGCCCACGGCACTGGCCGCCGCCACCCGCTCGCTCACCTGCTCGCGGCCCAGCGGCGTACCGCCGGTGACATGGGCACGAACCTGCTGGTGCACCACCAGGTCCATGTAGCGGCGCAACGGGCTGGTGGCGCGCGCGTAGAGCTCCAGCCCAAGGCCGAAATGGCGGTCCGGCGACATGGCGGCGTTGCTGGGCCGGAACAGGCGGCGGTAGGCATAGGCCTCGGCCATGGTGGAGGGTCGCCGGATCTCCTCGGGTTCCGGCTGCACGGCGAAGGGAATGGCGATGCCATGGGCCACCGCGTAGCGGGCCGCCGCCTCGCCCGCCATGAGCATGGCATCGGTGACCATGCGCCTGGAGCCGAGGCGCGGCAGCGGCCGGATGACGACCTCTCCTTCCACCACCTTCACATTCACCTCGGGCAGCTCGATCTCGGCGGCGTTGCGCGCGCGGCGCGCCTCCCGGTACCGCCGGGTGAGTTCATGGAGACCAGCGAAGGCGGGCTCCTGGAGCCGCTGGTCCGCCTCCTCGTAGCTGATGCGCCGTGCACGGATCCAGCTCGGCGTGATCTCCACCTCTTCCACCGTCCCTTCGGCACCCAGGCGAAAGCCGAAGGAGAGGGCCGGCGAGATCTCTTGCAGCCCCAGCCCCAGCTCATCGGTGAGGGCCGGTGGCAGCATGGAGACGGTGCGTTCGGGCAGGTAGAGGTTGGCGCTGCGCTCCCGCGCGGCCAGGTCGAGGTGGCTGTCGGGCCTCACCAGGGCGGCCACGTCGGCCACGTGCACCCAGATGCGGTCGCCCTCCAGGCTGATGGCATCGTCCGGATCGGTGTTGCCCTCGTCGTCGATGGCCCAGGCCTCAAGGTGGGTGAGGTCGCGCCGTTCCTCTTCGGGCAGGGACGGCAGGGGCAGGTCGGGCGACTCCAGCAGCGCCCCCTGCCGCTCGGGCCAGGGATTGTGCTCCTCGGGCCAATGGCCGCTGCGCAGCAGCAGGGCATGGGCCGCCTCGGGGGTTTCCGCAAGATCGAGACTGGCCAGGATGCGGCTGCGGTTGCTGCGTCCCAGGGCCACCCGCTCCACCTCCTGCAGGCGCTGCCGGTCCTCCTCCGCCAGCTCGCCCCGCTGCAGGCGCTCCAGGAAGGCGGCCTGCTCCTCGGCCTCGCGCACCTTGCGCTCGCGTTCCTCGCGGATGCGCGCCACCGTTTCCGCGTCACGGGCACGGATGGCGTTCACGGAGCCCTCGAACCAGAGATCCTCCTGCAGCAGCTGCCAGGCCGCCCAGGCGGCGGCCGGCGTGAAGTCGCCGTAGACCAGCTCGGCCAGTTCGGCCAGGGAGACGGTCTCGCCCTGGAGCAGTTCCCAGGCTTCCCGCGGGTCTCCGTCCGGGCCTTCCAGCACCTCGTCGAAGCCCCTTGCCGGCCCCGGGTGGAGCAGTCGGATGTCCTTCTGCCGCACGCGCTTGACCCTGCCGTCCTCGAAACGGATCTCGTACTTCTCGCCCACGCTCTCGACGATGGCGGGACGGATCTTGTACAGCACCAGGCTGCCGGTCTGGATCTTGTTTTCGGACACGATGGGCAGGGGATCGGACAAAGGGCGGCCAATGATACCCGTTTCCGGCCATTGGAGGGTAAACAGGGGGGAATAGTTTCCTCCGGCGAGGCGCTACAATGCACCCATCTCCTGCCGAAAGAAGAAAACGCCCATGAACCCCAAGTGGACCCAGTACCTCGAGGAAAACGCTCCGGACAGGGGCGCCGCCAAGGCGGAATGCGCTTTCTCGGCCCTGGACGAGGGCCTCATCCGGGTCACCGGAGAAGATGCCAGGGACTTTCTCCAGGGACAGCTCACCAACGACATCCGCCGGCTGACGCCGGAGCAGGCACAGTTGAACGGCTACTGCACGCCCAAGGGTCGCATGCTGGCCCTGTTCCTGGTGTTCGAACGGGATGGCGCACTCTACCTCCAGCTGCCGCGGGAGCGGGTGGAACCGGTGATGAAGCGGCTGCAGATGTTCGTGCTCCGGTCGAAGGTGGAACTTGCCGACGCCAGCGACGAGCTGGTGGTGGCCGGCGTCACCGGTGCCTGCTGCGCGGAGCTGTTCCCCGCCCTGCCTGACGAGCCCTTCGCGTGCAGGCAACAGGAGTCTCTCACGCTGATCCGAATGCCGGGTGAACCGGCGAGGGTACAGCTGGCGGGCGATGTGGACTCGATGATCGCCTTTCACCAGGCCGCCGCTGATCGGCTGGAGCGGGTGAACGACGACTTCTGGCCGTTGCAGAACATCCGCGCCGGCCTGCCCTCGGTACACGACGCCACCACCGAGGCCTTCGTGCCCCAGATGTGCAACCTGGACCTGCTCGGCGGTGTCAGCTTCACCAAGGGGTGCTACACCGGGCAGGAGGTGGTGGCGCGCATGAGGTACCTGGGCCAGCTCAAGCGGCGCATGTACCTGGCACGGATCGGCACCGGCACCTGCCCCGCTCCGGGCGACGCCCTCTTCTCGCCCTCGAGCCGCTCGGCCCAGGGCGCGGGCCGCGTGGTGGCGGCCCGTCCCTCGCCGGAGGGAGGGTGCGAAGCGCTGGTGGTGGCCGAGATCGCCGCCTTCGAGGCGGCCGACCTGCGCCTCGGCGACGAAAACGGCCCGCCGCTGGAACTGCGCGAGCCGCCCTACGGACTGACCTCGGTGGAAGAGTAATGAAGGACGCCGCCTTCGCACTGCCGCTGGCGCTGCTGGCGGCTCCCATCCCGGCGGACGAGGTACTGAAGAGCGGGCGCGACTTGTTGCGCGAGGCCGAGGCGCAGATCACCCACATCGACACACCCACCCTGCAACAGCACCTGAAAGAGGAGCCGAGCCTGGTGCGGGTGGACGTGCGCACGCCGAACGAGGTGGGCAGGATGGGCGGCACCATCGACGCACCGGGTTCCAAGGCAATCCCATTCTCCTAGTCTGGCCTGCCTCCGGCAGGACGGGCCGTGATGCGCCAGTCGTGCCCCACGGCGCGGAGATCGGTGATCTCCAGGGGCACCCGCTGCGCCATGCGCTCCAGCCCCGGCAGGTGGAAGAGTCCCCGTGCACCGTGGCCCATGAGGTGGGGCGCCATGTAGATCACCAGCTCGTCGATGATCCCCGCCCGCAGGGCGGCGCCTGCCAGGGTGGGGCCGGCCTCGATGAGCACCTCGTTCAGCTCCCGCCGCGCCAGCTCCTCCATCACCGCCAGGAGATCGAGCCCCCGCCCGAAGCGGGTGAGCCGTGCGCCCCGTGCCTCCAGGCGCACCGCCTTCTCTTCACTGCCATGGGCATAGAAGATCCAGGTTTCACCGGGAAGGCCCAGTATCTTCGCGCTCTCCGGCGTGCGCAGGGAGGAATCGAGCACCACCCGCACCGGCTGGCGCAGGTAGCCGGGGGATTCGACGCCGGGCAGCTCTTCCGGCGCCAGGCGAACGTTCAGGGAGGGATCGTCGGCCAGCACCGTGCCGATGCCGGTAACGATGGCCGAACTGCGCACCCGCAGCCGCTGCACGTCACGCCGGGCATCTTCCCCGGTGATCCAGACGCTCTCCCCGCTGGCCATGGCGGTACGCCCGTCCAGGCTCATGGCCAGCTTGCAGCGCACCCAGGGCAGCCCCTTGCGCATGCGCTTGAGAAAGCCGGGGTTGAGCTTCTCGGCCTCGGCCTCCAGCAGGCCCGATTCGGCCTCGATGCCCGCCTCACGCAACCGTTTCAGTCCCTTCCCCGAAACCCGTGGATTGGGATCCTCCATGGCCGCCACCACCCGGGACACGCCGGCCTCGACCAGTGCATCGGCACAGGGCGGCGTGCGGCCGTAGTGGCTGCAGGGCTCCAGGGTGACATAGGCGGTGGCCCCCTTCGCCCTTTCGCCGGCATCATGCAGGGCGATGCGCTCGGCGTGGGGTTCTCCGGCCCTGCGGTGCCAGCCCTCGCCCACGATCTCGCCGTCACGCACGACGACGCACCCCACGCGGGGATTGGGATCGGTGGTGTAGAGACCACGCCACGCCAGGCGGATGGCACGGGCCATGTGGCGGTGATCCTGCTGCGTGAAGCTTGCCGTCATGTTCTGGAACCTCGCCTGGCCCGCCCGGCCCGGCTGTCATGAGTGTTCGGCCCGGGGGCGGGCCTCCTACGAACCCTCCTCCTTGCCGAGCAGGTCGAGCTGCCTGCGCCGTGCCTCGGGGTCGGGCTGGTTCTCGAGCCGCTCGATCTCCTCGCGGAAGGCCTGCACGTCCTCGAACTGGCGGTAGACGGAGGCGAAGCGCACATAGGCCACCTGGTCCAGCGCCTTGAGCTCTTCCATTACCAGGTCACCGATGTAACGGGAAGCCACCTCCGGCTCACCCGGCGCCATCAGCCGGCGGGTGATGCGCCCCACCGCGGCCTCCACCTGCTCCGGCGTGACGGGACGCTTCTCCAGCGCGCGCAGCATGCCCAGCTTCACCTTCATCTCGTCGAAGGGCACGGTGCGGCCATCGGACTTGACCACCTTGGGCATGTTCAGCTCCACCCGCTCGTAGGTGGTGAAGCGCCCCTTGCACTCCAGGCACTCGCGCCGGCGGCGCACCTGGTCCCCTTCCCCGGCGGGCCGGGAATCGATCACCTTGGTGTCCGGCGCGTTGCAGAAGGGGCAGCGCATGGGGGTTCAGTCGGCGTACACCGGGAAGCGGCGGCACAGCTCCAGCGCCTTCTCCTTCACCTCGGCGATCACCGTTTCGTCGCCGCGGCTGTCGATGACGTCGCACATCCAGCCGGCGAGATCAGTGCACTCGGCCTCGCCGAACCCCCGGGTGGTCACCGCCGGGGTGCCCACGCGGATGCCGGAGGTGACGAAGGGCGACTGCGGATCGTTGGGCACGGCATTCTTGTTCACCGTGATGTTGGCGGCGCCCAGCCAGGCGTCCACGTCCTTGCCGGTGAGGCCCGCCTCGATGAAGCTCACCAGGAAGAGGTGGTCCTCGGTGCCACCGGAGACCACGTCGTAGCCGCGTTCCCTGAAGACCTTCGCCATGGCTTTCGCGTTGCGCTTCACCTGCTGCTGGTACGCCTTGAACTCCGGCTCCATGGCCTCCTTGAAAGCCACCGCCTTGGCGGCGATGACGTGCATCAGGGGGCCGCCCTGGATGCCGGGGAAGACCATCGAGTTGAGCTTCTTCTCGACCTCCTCGTTGGCCTTGGCCAGGATCAGGCCGCCGCGCGGGCCACGCAGGGTCTTGTGGGTGGTGGTGGTGGTGACGTCGGCGATCTGCACCGGGCTGGGGTACTCGCCCACCGCCACCAGCCCGGCCACGTGGGCCATGTCCACGAAGAGCCAGGCACCCACGGCGTCGGCGATCTCCCGGAACTTCTGCCAGTCGACCATCTGCGAATAGGCCGAGAAGCCGGCCACCACCATCTTTGGCCGGTGCTCCTTCGCCAGGGCCATCACCTCGTCGTAGTCGATTCTCCCAGTCTCGGGGTCGATGCCGTACTGCACGGCGTGGTAGATCTTGCCGGAGAAGTTGGGCTTGGCACCGTGGGTGAGGTGGCCGCCGTGGGCCAGGGACATGCCGAGGATGGTGTCACCCGGTTGGCACAGGGCCATGTAGACCGCGGCATTGGCCTGGGAACCGGAGTGGGGCTGGACGTTGGCATAGTCGGCACCGAAGAGCTGTTTCGCCCGGTCGATGGCCAGCTGCTCCACCACGTCCACGTTCTCGCAGCCGCCGTAGTAACGCTTGTGGGGATAGCCCTCGGCATACTTGTTGGTGAGCACCGAGCCCTGCGCCTCCATCACCCGGGGACTGGTGTAGTTCTCCGAGGCGATGAGCTCGATGTGTTCCTCCTGGCGGCGCTCCTCGTCGGCGATTGCCTTTGCAA
>JALWGP010000130.1 GCA_027038775.1 Sedimenticola sp.
CTCCCGCCCCGTTGCCCGGAACGGGAGCGGCTGCCAGCTGGTCGCTGAGGCTGGCGGCGTCGCCCGAGGCGGCGAGAGAGAGGAGGGTGGAGCTCAGGCGCACCGCCATCTCCTGCTTGGTACGTTCCACCAGTGCATCCACGTCCACCTTGTTCAGTTCACCGGCGAGGCCCTTGAGCTGGCGCCAGAAGGTACGCCGCTCCTCGCAGGAACGCACCATCTCTTCCGAGCAGAGGAGGCGCACCAGCCGGTTCTTGGCATCGGTGCCCCAGATGTAGGGGTAACGTCCCTCGCGCTCGTCTTCCTCCAGGTCGAGGAACTCGTGCAGGGGCACCATCTCTTCCCCCCAGGTCTCCGGCGGCGCCATGCGGAACTGCTTGCGGAAACGCCCCTCGGTGGCGGCGAAGTCGGCAAAGGTCATGGGCAGTTCCAGCTCGCCCTCCTTGCCGTTCTCGTCGAGATACCTGAGCTTGTAGCTGGGCCAGTCGCGATCCAGTGCCGGGTTGCCCTCCAGGTCCAGGCACGCCTCGATGGTCTCGCCGGCGTCGGGGTCGAAGCGCAGCAGGGGATAGGCGCGGGACTCCACCGCCAGCTTCGACTGGTGGGCGGAGGCGTCGTCGCCCACGCCGTGTTCCGGCTGGCAGACGGCGTAGATGTTGAACAGCGCCGGGTGGCGGCTGTTGAGGCCGTCGATGAAGCCCTCCAGCAGGTGGGTGACGTTGCTGATGGCGCCCTGCAGCACGAAGCTGGTGCGGTGGGCGATGCCGATGAGGGACATCTCCTTGCGGATCTCCTCCTTGCCCTTCATCGCCTTGCCGTAGGGGCTCATGTCCGCCACCTGGCTGATGAAGCCCGAGGTGCAGGCCTGGCCGCCGGTGTTGGAGTAGACCTGGGTGTCGAGCACCAGCACCTTGATGGGCATGCCCGAGGCCAGCGCGCGTGACAGGTTCTGGAAGCCGATGTCGTACATGGCGCCGTCGCCGCCGATGGAGACCACCGGCGGGCAGAGCTTCCACTCCTCCTCGCTGAACTGCTTCCAGTCGAAGCGGCGGAAGAAGTCGTCGTGCTCGGCGGGGTTGTACCTGCCGGCCAGCTCCAGCTCGGCCATGCGGATCGCCTTGAAGCCCTCGGCCATCTTGGCCATGTGGCCTTCGAACACCCCCATGGCCACCGAGGGGCTGTCCTGGAAGAGGTGGCTGGTCCAGGGGAAGGGGTAAGGGTTGTAGGGCCAGGTGGAGCCCCACACCGAGGTGCAGCCGGTGGCGTTGATGATGCCCATGGCGGCGCGACCCTGCTTGGTGGGGCCTTCCAGGTAGCGCCAGCGAAGATCGCGCAGCCGCTCCAGCACGTCGGTGGCCCACTGGAGCCAGTCGCGGTCGAGCACCGCCTGGTGGTCGGGATCCAGGGTGCCCTCCAGGGAGGCCAGCGAGAGGTCGCCCGCGGCGGCTTCCGCCGCCTTCTTCAGCGCCTCGGTGTTGCTCAGGTCCAGCCCCTCGGTGAGCTTGAGGCGGATGTGCCGCTCCATGCGGGCAATGAGGTCGTCGAGCTTCGTCAGGTGCTGCGCCACCCTCGGCTGCATCAACTTGGTGACGGTGGCGGTGAAGAGATGGATCACCGTCTTCTCGCCGCAGCCCAGGCAGGCGCCGTCGCCCGACACCACCGCCTCGTAGGCCGCCTTGTCCAGCAGCAGGGTCTCCAGGGCGCCGATCTTCTCGTCCAGGTCGTCGATGCGGCTGTAGGCGTCGGAGGTGGTGGGCAGTTCCAGCCAGAAGGCCCAGTCGCGGCGCAGCCGCTCGATGGCCTCCGGGTCCTGGGGCTCGGCGCGCAGGGCGTCGTCCTCGCACACTTCCACACACTCCATGCAGCCCTTGCAGGTGTAGGGGTTGATGGTGATGGAGAAGAGGCCGCCGGAGCCCTTCTGCTTCTTCTCGCGGTTGTTCCAGTAGGGCTTGGTGACGGCGAACCCGAAGCTGCCCAGGGCGTCGAGGAAGCGGGTGAACTCCGCCTCCATGGCCGCCTTCTTCTCCTCGTCCGCCTCCACCTCGGCCAGGTGCTCGAGGATGGCCTGGTCGAGCAGATCCCTCACATTGGCCTCTTCACCGGCCCCGTCGAGCAGTTCGCGCAGGCGCTTCTCCACCCGGCGGGTCTCGCGTCGCAGGTGGAGCGTGGGCATGCCACTCTCCAGCTCCACGTGGCGGATGGCGGTGTCGAACACCTCGCCGATGGAGTTCACCAGCCCCGGGATGGCGCTGTCGGGGCAGACCGTGTAGCAGTCGCCGCAGGCGGTGCAGTTCTCCGCGATCCACTTGGGGTACTCGAAGCGGATGTTGGTCATGTCGCGGAACAGGCCGGTGGCGGCGGGCATCAGCGAAAGGGCCTGGTGGGGATCGGCCAGGTTGTCCGAGCCCCTGCCGCCGGCGTAGAAGTGGCCGGTCTGCTCCCAGAAGCGGTGGATGTCGGCGATGCCGCCGTCCCCCTGGGGTAGCTGCTTGAGCATGACGGGCAGGTTCTCCCTGGGGCGGGCGTCGCGGCGCTCGGCCAGGTCCACGGGCCCGTGAGGCACCTCGCGCACCTCGTCGAAACCGCGCCGCACGATGCGCAGGTTGTCTTCCACCACCTTCTTCCCCTTGGCGCCGAACTTGGCCTGGAGCTGGTTCTCGATGGCGGCGAAGAGCCGTTTCTCGTCCAGTCCCGCCAGTTCCATCACCGGCGAGGCCCGGAAGAAGGCGCCCTGGAAGGCGTTGCCCTGCATGCGCAGCTGCAGCTCGGGATTGGAGGCCTCCTCGCGGGCGATGCGGAAGCCGTCCACGATGAAGAGGTGGATATCGTTCTCCACGATGAACTGCCGGGCCCGGCGGGGCAGCATGGCCCACTGTTGTTCCGGCTCCAGGCTCGACTGGATGATGAAAGTCCCTCCCTTCTTCAGCCCGGCCAGGGGATCGGAGTGGCCGAAGACGTTGGGGTCGGGCGACATCACCACGTCCACGTGGTGGTACTCGCAGTTGAGGGGGATGCGTTCGGGCGCGGCGGCCAGGTAGTAGGTGGTGGGCTGGCCCTTCTTCTCCGAGCCGTACTTGGGGTTGGCCCGGATCTGGAAGCCCAGGAGGTCGTAGAGGGTCATGGCCAGGTTCTTGCCGGTGGTGATGGCGCCCCAGCCCCCCACCGAGTGCATGCGCACGGTGATGGAGTTCTCCGGCATCAGGTCGGGATTCTCGGAGCCGCGCAGGGCGTAGTCGCCGATCTCCGGGTAGGCCTCCAGCAGTCGCTGGAGATGGACCTCCTCCTTGGGGTTGGCCGGCTCGCGCACGAAGTCGATGCCCAGGTAGTAGCGGCGGCGATGCCTTCCGTCGGGCAGCATGTTCTCCACCGCGGCGATGATTCCTTCCGGCTGCAGGTCGCGGGAGCCCAGGCCGTAGACGCCCGAGTAGAGGGGCGGCAGGTCCGACAGTTTTCCGTAGCTGTCGTATGCGGGCCAGGGTCTTTCCCCTTCCGCCCGGCCGTTCTCCAGGCACTTGCCCAGGGCGGCGCGTACCTCCCGCATGAGGGGCAGATCCTCGGCCAGGGGCTGGTCGGTGCGCTCCAGCACGGCCACTCCTTTCTTTCCCTTGAGCAGGGGGCCCAGCAGGTCGCCGGGGAAGGGGCGGAAGAGGGTGATGTCCACCACCCCCACCTTCAGCCCGCGGGAGCGCTCCAGGTACTCGGCCACGGCCACCGCCTGGACGATCATGGAGCCCATGCCGAGGATGAGGTAATCCGCCTTTTCCGCGTGCCAGGCCTGGATGCGGCCGTACTCGCGCCCGGTGAGTTCGGCGTATTCGGCCATCACGCGGTCGGCGATCCCGGGGATGTGTTCGTAGAAGTAGGGACGCTGGGCGGCGGTGGTCTGCATGTAGGCGTCCTGGTTCTGCACGCTGCCCGAGAGCAGGGGACGGTCCACGTCCCAGAGGGCGGGTACGCGGCGGCGGGTCTCGCCATAGAGCAGCCTTTGGGCCGGCGTGGGGCATTCGATCTCGTCCTCGGGGTGGCCCAGGAACTCCTCGATGAGTTCCTTCTCCGGCACCCGGATGGGTTCGATGAGGTGGGTGGTGAGGAAGCCGTCCTGGGCGGCGATGGCCGGCGTCAGCGAGAGCTCGGCCACCTTGCGCGCGATGAGGTTGAGGTCGGCGGCACCCTGGGCGTCGCGGGCGAAGAACTGGATGAAGCCGGTGTCGTCCACGCAGTGGAAGTCGTCGTGGCCGCAGTGGACGTTGAGGCTCGCCTTGGTGATGGCGCGGCAGCCCAGGTTGAGCACGTAGGGGAGGCGCTTTCCGGCGGCGGCGTAGAGCGACTCGTGCATGAAGGCCACCCCCTGGGCGGAGGAGAAGTTGGTGGCGCGCAGGCCGGTCATGGCGATGCCGGCGGTGACTGCGGCGGCGGCGTGCTCCGATTCGGGTTCGATGAAGATGAGCGGTCGCCCGGCGTTGTTGATGTGGCCCTTCGCCGCCTCCTCGGCCCAGTACTCTCC
>JALWGP010000131.1 GCA_027038775.1 Sedimenticola sp.
CTCTTTGCCCTCATCATGACCCTGGGCATCATCGTGGACGACGCCATCGTGGTGGGCGAGGACGCCCTCACCCACTACCAGAAGGGCGAGCGCTCGCTGGAGGCGGCGGAAGGGGGCGCGCGGCGCATGCTGGCGCCGGTGCTCTCCTCGTCGCTCACCACGGTGGCCGCCTTCGTACCCCTGATGGCCGTCTCCGGCATCATCGGCGACATCCTCTTCGACATCCCCTTCGTGGTGATCTGCGTCATCATCGCTTCGCTCATCGAGAGCTTCCTGGTGCTGCCGGGCCACCTGCGCCACAGCTTCCACAGGGTGCACCACCGGCCGCCCTCGCCGCTGCGCCAGCGGCTGGACGCCGCCTTCGAGCGCTTCCGTGAGCGGCGTTTCCGGCCCCTGGTCTCCGCCGCCGTGAACCGGCCCACGGTGACCCTGTCGCTGGCGGTGGCCTCCCTGGTCGTGGCCGCCGGGCTGCTGGCGGGCGGGCGCATGGGCTTCACCTTCTTCCCGCGGGTGGAAGGCAACGTGGTCTACGCCAGCGCCAGCTTCGTCTCGGGCACACCGCCATCGAGGGTGGAGCGCTTCATCGACGAGGTGGAGCGGGCCCTCTACGAGGCGGAGGCGGAGCTGGGCGGCGGGCTGGTCCGGGTGGCGCGGGTGAACCACGGCATGGGCATCTTCTCCAACACCTCCTCGGGCAGGGCGGGGGAGCAGTTCGCCTCCATCACCGTGGAGCTGGTGCCGTCGGACGAGCGCACGGTGCGCAACGAGACCTTCCTGGACGCCTGGCGCAGCCACATCCGGGAAGTGCCGGGGCTGGAGCGCCTCACCCTCAGCTCGCGACACGGCGGCGGGCCACCGGGCAAGGACCTAGAGATCAACATCACCGGTCCCGACACCCACAGCATCAAGGGCGCGGCGCTGGAGCTGGTCTCGGCGCTGGAGGCCCTGGAGGGGGTCTCGGGCGTGGAGGACGACATGCCCTACGGCTACCAGCAGCTCATCCTCGAGCTCACGCCCGCAGGGCGGTCGCATGGCCTCACGGAACAGCTGGTGGCGCGCCAGTTGGGCGACGCCCTCAACGGCAATCTCGGCCAGATTTTCGTACAGGGCAGGGACGAGCTGGAGGTGCGGGTGATGCTGCCCGATGAGGAACGCGACCGCCTGGCCACCCTCGATCGCTTCATGCTGAAGCTGCCGGGGGGCGGTTTCATGCCGTTGGCCACGGCGGTGGAGCTGGAGCCCTACCAGGGCTTCGAGATCCTGCGCCACTACAACAACCGGCTCTCCGCCACCGTCTTCGCCGACGTGGACCGCACCCGCAACAACGCCAACCGCATCCGGGAGCAGCTGAAGAGGGAGGTGATCCCGGCGCTGGAGGCGCGCTGGGGGGTGGAGACCAGCTACACCGGCCGGGCGGAGGACCAGAAGGAGACCCTGGCGGACATGAAGCAGGGGGCGCTCTACGCCCTGGTCCTCATCTACCTGGTGCTGGCCTGGGTCTTCGGCTCCTACGGCTGGCCGCTGGTGGTGATGAGTGTCATCCCTTTTGGCATCGTGGGTGCCCTGGTGGGCCACTGGGCGATGGGGATCGAACTCACCATTCTCTCCTTCTTCGGCCTGTTCGGCCTGGCGGGGATCGTGGTCAACGACTCCATCATCCTGGTGGTCTTCTACAAGCAGCTGCGGCAGCAGGGGCTCTCCACCCGCGAGGCCATCGTGGAGGCGGCCTGCCAGCGGCTGCGGGCGGTGCTGCTCACCTCCCTCACCACCATCGCCGGGCTCACGCCGCTGCTCTTCGAGACCTCGCTGCAGGCCCAGTTCCTGATCCCGATGGCGGTCTCCATCTCCTTCGGGCTGGCCTTCACCACCCTGCTGGTGCTCTTCCTGGTGCCCTCGCTGCTGCGCCTCCACGAGGAGGTTCGCGAACGGCTGTTCAGGCCTTCAGCTCTTCCGACAGAAAGGGCCTGATGGTCTTGAGCATCACCGGGTGGATCTTCACGTTGCCGGCCACCACGTTGCCGGTCTCGAAGTGGCGGTCGCCGCCCGAGAGGTCGGTGACCACGCCGCCCGCCTCCTGTACCAGCAGGGCACCGGCGGCGAAGTCCCAGCGCGCCAGGCCCAGCTCCCAGAAGCCGTCGATGCGGCCGGCGGCGAGCCAGGCGAAGTCCAGCGCGGCGGAGCCGGGGCGGCGCACACCGGCGGCGTCGCGGATGAGCGCCTTCATCATGCCGAAGTAGTTGTCCACGAAGCGCTGGTCGCGGTAGGGGATGCCGGTGCCGAGGAGGGCGCCGTGGAGGTCCTTGCGCTTCGATACCCGGATGCGGTGCTCGTTGAGGTAGGCGCCGCCGCCCTTGTGGGCGGTGAAGGTCTCGTCGCGCAGGGGGTCGTGGACCACCGCCGCCACCAGCTCGCCCCGGTGCTGCACGGCGATGGAGATGGAGAACTGGGGAAAGCCGTGGAGGTAGTTGGTGGTGCCGTCCAGGGGGTCGATGATCCACTGGTAGTCGTTGCCGGCATGGTCACCGCTCTCCTCGGCGAGGATGGCGTGGTCCGGGTAGGCCTTGCGGATGGCGCGGATGATGATCTGCTCCGAGGCGCGGTCCACCTCGGTGACGAAGTCGTTGGCCTGCTTCTCCTCCACCGGGATGTTTTCCATGCGGTTGAAGTAGCGCAGGAGCAGGTGGCCCGCTTCGCGGGCGGCGCGGGCGGCGATGTTGGTCATGGGATTCATGGGGCGCGAGGATACCCCAACGGGGTGGTTTCATAAAGCGGCATGCTGTGCCAGGGCCCCTGCCGGCAGGGGCCTTTCAGGCAGTGGTGGTATGCCTTGGATCCTTGGTGTACCCTCCCGCCATGCAGAATCTGGTGCGAATCGTCCTGGTGGAGACCTCCCACGGCGGCAACATCGGCGCCGTGGCGCGGGCCATGAAGAACATGTGCCTCGAGGAGCTGGCGCTGGTGCGGCCGCAGCAGTTCCTCACCGAGGAGGCGGTGGCGCGGGCCTCCGGGGCGGACGACCTCCTGCAGCGGGCGCGGCTGTTCGATTCGCTGGAGGAGGCCCTGGCCGACTGCCAGCTGGTGATCGGCGCCAGCGCCCGCCTGCGCAAGGTGCGCTGGCCCCAGCTCGATCCGCGCCAGTGTGCGCAGAAGGTGGTGGCGGAGACGGCCGCCGGGCGGCGGGTGGCACTGGTCTTCGGGCGCGAGCGCACCGGACTGACCAATGCCGAGCTGGACCTGTGCCACTACCTGGTGCACATTCCCGCCAACCCCGAGTACAGTTCCCTCAACCTGGCCATGGCGGTGCAGGTGATCGCCTACGAGCTGCGCATGGCGGAGACCGTGCCGGAGGACGAGGCGCGCGAGCAGGCCCCGGTGGCGGCCTTCGAGGGCTTCATGGAGCACCTCGCCGAGGCGCTCTACGACATCGGCTACCTGGACGAGCGCAACCCCGAGAAGCTGCTGCGCCGCCTGCGCCGCCTCTTCCACCGCGCCGAACTGGACGCCCACGAGATCAATATCCTGCGCGGCATCCTCAACGCCGCCCAGGGGAAGAAGCGGCGCAGCGGCGAGGGACGGGAGCAATGGCTGAAGAGGCTGAAACCATGAGTGACGAAACCCCGAAGACCGAGATCGACGGTCCCCTGAAGATCCTGGTGGCACAGGAGCCGGGCCGGGCCGGCTGGCAACTGATCGTGACCTTTGCCGACGAGTTCAAGTCCGCTTCCCTGGAGGAACAGGGTCGGCGCTTCGCCGACTACCAGCGGGAACTGGTGGAAGGGATACAGAAGCTGCCCGAGGGCGACCGCAACCGGGACGGCATGGCCATCGTGCTGCAGCTGGTGAACGAACTGCTGCCCTACATCCGGGAGGGGCAGATCGCCCTGGAGGAGTCCATCGTGGTGCAGATCGCCCAGTCGCAGGCGGTCTCGATCACCGATTTCCTCAACGGCTGAAGCGACCGGAAGGTGTGGGAGGCCCGCCCTCGGGCCGAATAGGAATCATTCGCGGCGAGGGCGCCGCTCCTACGGGAACAAGGCAAGGCTCTTCGGAAACATGAAAGCGACCCCCGCCATCGGCTTCGTCAGCCTCGGCTGCCCCAAGAACCTGGTGGACTCCGAGCGCATCCTCACCCGGCTGCGGGCGGAGGGATACCGGCTGGTGCCCAGCTACGACGAGGCGGAGCTGGTCATCGTCAACACCTGTGGCTTCATCGACGAGGCGGTGGAGGAGTCCCTGGAGGCCATCGGCGAGGCCCTCTCGGCCAACGGCCGGGTCATCGTCACCGGCTGCCTGGGGGTGCGCGAGGCGGAGATCCGGGAACGCTATCCGAAGGTGCTGGGTGTCACCGGCCCCCACGCCTTCGAGGCGGTGATGGAACTGGTGCACCGCCAGTTGCCGCCGCCCCACGACCCCTGGAGCAGCCTGATCCCGCCCCAGGGGGTGAAGCTCACCCCGCACCACTACGCCTACCTGAAGATCTCCGAGGGGTGCA
>JALWGP010000132.1 GCA_027038775.1 Sedimenticola sp.
CCGCGGTGATGCGCGGCGTTGTCCTTGTAGGCGGAGAGCACGTCCCCGGGCGACTGCTCGGTGGTGTTGCGGATCATCTGGAAGAGACTCTTCTCCTGGCGCTGGCCGTCGATGATCCACTGGGCGTTGAAGATCTTGTGACGGCAGTGCTCGGAGTTGGCCTGGGCGAACATCATCAGCTCCACGTCCGAGGGGTTGCGCCCCAGCGCCTGAAAACTCTCCACCAGGTAGTCGATCTCGTCCTCCGAGAGCGCCAGCCCCAGCTCACCGTTGGCCGCCACCAGGGCCTCGCGTCCACCGCCCAGGATGTCCACCTCGGTATAGGTGCGCGGCTCGGCGTGGAAGAAGAGCGACTCGGCCTCGTCCAGGCCGTAGAAGACCGACTCGGTCATGCGGTCATGGAGCAGCGCCGCCGCCTCATCCAGCTCGTGCTCGTCCAGCTCCCCCTGCAGGTAGTAGGCCACCCCGCGCTCGATGCGCTCCACCTTGCCCAGGCCACAGTTGTGGGCGATGTCGGTGGCCTTGGAGGACCAGGGCGAGATGGTGCCGGGACGGGGAGTGACCAGCAGCAGCCTCCCCTCGGGCTCGTGCACCTCCAGCGCCGGACCGTACTGGAGGATGCGTTCGAGCACCTCCGGCTCCCCGGGCTCCAGGGTCTCGAAGAGCTCCACCAGGTGGACGTATTCCGCGTAGATGGCCACCGGCTTGCCGATTCGCTCGGAAACCTTCTGCTGCAGCTTGCGGAGCCTGAAGTCGGACAGGGCGGGCGCGCCACGGAGTTTGAGCATTGCGGTACCTCGGTGAAAAACGGCAGGGGGGAATGATACTACAGGGCTGTACGGGGAGCCGGGTTCCCGGGACGCGAAAGGGGGCGTCCGGCCGTGAATTCCGGGTTCGGCCGGATCCCCATCACCCGTGGAAGCGACCCCGCCGCAAGCCTTTGAAGTTCGGCCCGGGGGCGGGCCTCCTACGGGGCCGCCAGCCGCTTCAGCACCAACGCGGCGGCCATCATGCCGAAGGTGGCGGTCACCGGCGTGCAGGAGCCGTAGCCGCCGCAGTTGAGCCCGCCCGTGGGCCTGCCCTCGCAGGACTCCCCCGGCAGGGGGTGCATGACCTGCGGCTCATCGGACCAGACCGCGGGCACGCCGAAGCGACGCTTCGGGTTGCGGCTGAAGCCGTACTGCTGGCGCAGCAGGCGGCGGGTGCGCGCCAGCAGGGGATCCTGCTCGGTGTGGCTGAGATCGCTCACCCGGATACGCCCGGGGTCGGTCTGCCCCCCTGCCCCGCCCACGGTGACCAGGGGAATGCGGCGGCGCCGGCAGTGGTGCACCAGCGCCGCCTTGACGCGGAAGCTGTCGATGCAGTCGACGACGTGGTGGAACCCGCGGTGGACCAGGCTGTCCAGGTTGTCGAGGGCGAGGAAATTGTCCACCAGGGTGATTTCCGCGGCCGGGTTGATCTGGCCGATGCGCTCGGCCATCACCTCGATCTTGGCGCGCCCCAGGGTGGAATCGAGGGCGGGCAGCTGGCGGTTGATGTTGGATTCCGCCAGGTGATCCAGGTCGATGAGGGTGAGGCGGCCCACCGCGCTGCGCGCCAGGGCCTCCACCGTCCAGGAGCCCACCCCGCCGATGCCGATGACGCAGACATGGGCCTGCCGGAACTCCTCCAGCGCCTGTGCGCCATAGAGACGGCCGATGCCGCCGAAACGTCTGGGAAAGTCCACGGCCGGTAACACATATTAGAAAAATGTTATATTAACCTGTTTTACGGAAGCCTGGTTTCACACGTTCCCATGACCCCGATACGCCTCACCGAATACAGCCACGGATCGGGCTGCGGCTGCAAGATCGCACCCCGCCTCCTCGACGAGATCCTGCAGGGCAGCATCGGCATGCCGGCGGACCCCCGCCTGCTGGTGGGCAACCAGAGCCGCGACGACGCCGCGGTCTACGACCTGGGCGACGGCCGCTCGGTGATCTCCACCACCGACTTCTTCATGCCCATCGTGGACGATCCCTTCGAGTTCGGCCGTATCGCCGCCACCAACGCCATCAGCGACATCTACGCCATGGGCGGCACGCCGCTGATGGCCATCGCCATCTTCGGCTGGCCCATCGACAAGCTGGGGCCCGACGTGGCCCAGCAGGTGATCGACGGCGGCCGCCATACCTGCCGCGAGGCCGGCATCCCCCTGGCCGGGGGGCACTCCATCGACGCGCCCGAGCCCATCTTCGGCCTGGCGGTGACCGGCACGGTGGAGAACCGCCACCTCAAGCGCAACGACCAGGCCGAGGCGGGCTGCCGCCTCTACCTCACCAAGCCGCTGGGTATCGGCATCCTCACCACGGCGCAAAAGCAGAAGAAGCTCCGACCGGAACACGAACGCATCGCGCCCGAGACCATGTGCCGGCTCAACCGCGTGGGCGCCGAGCTGGGCCGCCTGGAGGGCGTCACCGCCATGACCGACGTCACCGGCTTCGGCCTGCTGGGCCACCTGCTGGAGATCTGCCGCGGCAGCGACCTGGCGGCGGAAATCGACTTCGCGCGCGTTCCCTTCCTGCCCCACGTGAAGGAGTACCTCGCCATGGGCTGTTCCCCCGGCGGCGCGGGACGCAACTTCGCCAGTTACGGCGAGCAGGTCGCGCCGCTGGACGAGGAGCAACGCGCACTCCTGTGCGATCCCCAGACCTCCGGCGGCCTGCTGGTGGCGGTGCGGCCAGAGGCCGAAGGCGAATTCCACGCCGTGGTCCGCCCGGCCGGGCTGGAGCTGGAACCCATCGGCGAACTCAAGCCCTGGGCGGGGGGTCACCGCGTCGAGGTACGCTGATGGAGCTGCCCGAGATCGACGACTACGCCGGCCTCTTCCTCGAGGAACGTCCCCTGCTGGACGTGCGCGCCCCGGTGGAGTTCACCGCCGGCGCCTTTCCCGGCGCCGTCAACCTGCCCCTGCTCACCGACGAGGAGCGCCACCTCATTGGCATCCGCTACAAGGAGGGCGGGCAGGAGGCGGCGGTGGAGCTGGGCCGCGAGCTGGTGGACGGCGTGCCGCGGCGCGAGCGCACCGAACGCTGGGCGGAGTTCGTCCGGGCGCACCCCGAGGGAGTGCTCTACTGCTTCCGCGGCGGCATGCGCTCGAAGATCACCCAGGAGTGGATCTTCGACGCCACCGGCATCGCCTATCCCCGGGTGAAGGGAGGCTACAAGGCGCTGCGCAACTTCCTCATCGACCAGCTCGAGGTGTCGGCGCGCGAGATCGAACCGGTGGTCGTGGGCGGCCGCACCGGCGCGGGCAAGACCATCCTCGTCAACCGCATCGAGAAGAGCATCGACCTGGAAGGACTGGCCTGGCACCGCGGCTCCGCCTTCGGCCGCCACGCCACGCCCCAGCCCACCCAGATCGATTTCGAGAACCGTCTCTCCGTCGCCCTGCTCCGGCACCGCGCAAGCAAGGGGCCGAAAGTGATCCTGGAGGACGAGAGCAAGGCCATCGGCTCACGCCACCTGCCGCCTTCGTTATACGAGAAGATGTCGCAGAGCCCGCTGGTGATCCTGGAAGCAACGCTGGAGGAGAGGATCGCAAACTCCATCGAAGAGTATGTCACCCGCTCACTGCAGGAATACCGGCAGCAATACGGTGAAGAAGAGGGGTTTCGTCAGTGGGAGGCTTATGCGGTCGATAGCCTGCAACGAATCTCCAGGAGACTCGGGGGCGTCCGCCACCGTGAAATGGAGCGCGAGCTGACCGGCGCCATCGAACAGATGCGGCGCGGCGCCCCGCACGATGTCCATGCCGGCTGGATCGCCCGGCTCCTCACCGAGTACTACGATCCCATGTACGACTACCAGCTCGAGCAGAAGCGCGAGCGCATCCTCTTTTCCGGTGACATGCAGGCACTGATGGAATATCTGGCCGACCTCTGAACGAACCCGGTTCCGGGGAAACCAAACCTTATACAGTTTCCCCATCCTCTTCTTTATCCCCTTTTCATTGGCAGTTATACAATTCCTGTCATAATGGAATTTGCCATTGCACGGGAATTTTCATATATTGATCCCGCACTGTCTTTACATGGAGGTATATGCGGAGACACTTTTCACTATTTATAACCTTTCATGAAAGAGGACGATAATGGCCAAGAAGAAGACTGCATCCATCGAAGAACTTTCAGCTGCCGAACTGTATGAGCTGGCCAAGCGCCGGGAAGAGGAAGAGCGTCGCCAGCAGGAGGAGGCCAAGAAGGAACAGCTCAAGGAACTGCGTGCCAAGCGACGCGCGCTGGTCGCCAAGCACAAAAAGGAACTGGCCGCCCTGGACACCGAGATCGCCCGCCTGGTGGGCAGGAACGCCCCCCGAAAGAAACGGGGCGGCAGGGGCAGCGTCACCGACGCCGTGATCGACATCATCTCGAAAGCCGGGCGCATCACCACCACCGAGCTCAAGGCCGCCTTGGCGGAGAAGGGAGTCACCGTGGGCAACCTGCCCCAGACG
>JALWGP010000133.1 GCA_027038775.1 Sedimenticola sp.
GCCGGGGCATGGTTGGGGGGGGTGGTGCGGTGCTGGCCGGGCACGAACAGCTGGGGCCCGCGCTCGCCCACCACGTAGAGCGAGCCGGCATTCACGGGGCCACCAGAGGCCATGAACCCGCCAAACAGGCTGCCGAAGAAGCTCCCAATGCCGTTGGCGATTCCGCCGAACAGGCCTCCAAGCCAGTCTCCCGAGCCTTTCCCAAGGCCGGAGATGGCCTTGCTCAGCGGATCGGTGATGGTGGTGCGGACGATGACCCTGAGAATGTCCTGCTCCAGGGCCTTGAGCACGTTGGAGAGCTTGTCGCCTTCGAGGATAGCCCGCTCGAATGCGCTGCTCATGATGCCGCCGAGCTCGGTCCAGGTATCGCCGGTCTTCCACGCCTGCTCTTCGAGCTTCGAAGTGCCAATCACGATTTGGTCGATCATCCCCACCTGCTTCTGTATCCACTGGCGATCCATGTCCTCGAACTGCCTCGACACGGCGTCCAGCATGGCGTAGCCATCCGGATCCATGGCTTCCCGCATGTACTCCCTCGTGAGGTCCGTGGTCTTCTTGATGCCGACCATGACCTGGTCGACCAGGCCGACCTGCTTCAGGGCGATCTGGCGGTTCATGTCGTCGAACTCTGCAATCACCCCATCGAGCATGATGTCCAGGTCGTCGCGCATCTTCTCTGCAGCCTGTTCGACGTTGCCGGTCACGCCGCCCATGCCCACCTTGGGCTCGAGCGCATTGTCCTTCCCCTCGAGCACCTTCAGGATCTTCTTGCGCTCCTCCAGGTTTCGCTTGAGGTACGTCCGGTTGATGCGGAGCCGCTCCTCCAGGTCGGCGCGCTCTGCTTCGGACCTGGCGTTCCTGTAGGCGGCTTCCAGCCTGGCTCGCTGGGAATTGAGGATCTTCAGCTCGTCCAGCAGCTTCTGCCCACGTACTTCGGGAGAGTCCGCATGGGTGCCGAAAGCCCCGAAGTAGTCCAGCACGGCATACTTCGCCTCCGAGATTTTGAGCTTCAGCGTCTCCCAGTCCCCGGCCATCCGGGAGAGCCCCATGCTGATCTTGGTCTCGACGGCCTCGTGCGCCCGCCGGATGAGCCCGACCTCGGTCTGATATGCCTCGGCCTTGTCGATCATCGACTTGTCGAACAGCAGGCCGTAGTCCCGGATCTTCCTGTTGACCGCATCGATGCTGGACTGGCTCGACCGCCACAGCTCCACCAGCTTCACGCCCTCGGTGTCAACGGCGTTCATGGCCAGGGCCAGCTGCCGGTTTTTGTCCTCCAGAGAGGAGAGCTTCTTGCCGAACTCGTTCCAGAGCTGGAAGTTGGATTTCAAGTTGCCATGGGCGTCCCGGATGGAGATGTTCAGCTCCTTGAACGTCTTGTCTAGGGAACCGGAGCCGATCCGCCTGGCGAAGCGCTGGAACGCGGTGTCGAGCACGTTGGTCTGGATGCCCGCGGCCTCGGCCTGGATCCTGATGCGCTGGAGCTGGTCCGTCGTCAGCCCAAGGCGACGAGAGGCCTTGCCCAGGTTGTCGAGGTTGCCAGAAGCGCGATAGACACTCTCTGCAAAATTGTCCATTGTGGAAATCGCAGCCCGGATGGATGCGATACCGGCAACAGTACCGAAGGCACTGGCCAGGGCCTTTTTCATCTTTCTGGCATTTTTCTCAAGGCGCTTGATCCGCCTGTTGGCAGTCTCCGCTTCCTTGTGGAACCTGGATGCCTCTGCCTCGAGCTTGACGACCAGTCGTGCAAGATCCGCCATGTCGATCTACCCCGTTTCCTCGTTGACTGTGGCAGTCTCGGGTATAGCAGATCGGGCGCGGATGACGGCCGAATGACGTTCCACGGTGATCGAGTAACCGGGAACCGGCCTCACCTGGATCTCCCGGCCGACGGAGACCGCCTGCTTGAGGAATCGGGCCAGGTCCACGGCCCCCTCAACGTAGAGGCGATCCCGTGCACGTTCCAGGCGCTTGGCCAGGGCGTTGGGGGACACGTTGGTGATTCGATCCACCTCCACCAGGCCATGCAGCGTTGTGCTCAGGATGGCGTGGTAGTCCTCCAGGCCGAGAAGCCCGCGGGGGAAGGCGATCGTGAGGCCACCCTCCTCGATCTCCCAGTGATCCGAATAGCGCTTGAACCCCAGGCGCTTTGGGTGGCGCCTCGACTCCCTGCGGAGCCGTTCCCGGTGGTGCCAGACGTATTCTTCCGCCAGCGCCAGGTAGTCCCCCGGCGGCAGGAACTTCTGAGCCAGGAGCTCAAACAGGTCGAGCGCGGCATGCTGCCGTTCCAGGTTCATGCGGAAGAGCCCTGCATTGACGGCGGCCCTCCTGCTGCACCAGGTGCCCGATCCCGATGCAGCTGCAGCACCGGAACCGGGTAATCACTGCTCCTGTTCGGCTGGTCCGGCATCTCTCATCAGGGCAGGGGTGACGCCCCCCTGGTGATCGTTGCCTCCTCCCGCGAGCCGGGCATGGGCAGGGCGGCCGCCCCATGATTCAGCTCCGAGATGAATCCGGCGAACTCCGCAGCCACGGAGATCGCGGCATTCACCTCGGCCCGTTCGGTGTCACTGGAGGCAGTGGAAGATGCCGCCCACACCAGCCGGAGCATGGCGGCCAGCTCCTCGGTGAGGAGTCGGGTGTCGAGCTTCTCGGCAAGTTGCCTGATCTGTTCCGGACTCACTTCACCGGGTTGGTTCGATTGGCGTTCCAGCAGGCGCCCCAGCTCGATGAGCGCGGCCGCCTTGTCACATGCTCGGGCGGCGTCAACATGCGTCTTCATCACTCCACCTCCGGTCCAGCAGTTGCGAGTTCGTTGGGGTTCATCTGGGCAGGCGTTTCAGTGTCGGGCTTGGATTGGGCGGCGGTCTCCTTGTGCCTTTTCAGCAGGCGGTGGAGCACTTCCACGGCGGAAATGGCGTCGCTCAGTTGGGCGGTCTGCTCCCGCGCGGCCAGTACCAGCGAAAAAGTTGTATCTGACATGCCATCAAGCCCTGCGAGATGTTCTTCCAGCACGCACGTGAGCATATGAACCCGGTGGGCCATGCTTTCCACATCCAACCAGTCCGCGAGTAGTTCCGCCTCTCTCAAGGCCTCTTGCGGGATGGTCGGCTGCGGGTGCGATTCAAGGTGCTGGTGAAGGGTCCGGTACCGCTCTAGCACCTCATGGATGCTGGTTGGGATTTGTACGCTCATGACTTTCTCTCCTTCGCCATCTCGTGGCGCGTTGCGGGGTTGGCGGGTTCTTCAATGTCGATTGCGCAAATGAGCCGGGCGTCCGGGTGCTGGCGCTTAATCTCGGCCAGTGCCTGCCGGGCTTGTGTTTCGTCGTGGCACACCCGCGACAGAGGGGCGCCAATCACCAAGTTGCCGTTCGGCAGGCGTTCGTCATGTCCGATCCAGAAGTTCATCCCGCCACCTCCAGCGCTTCTCGAGCGCGGGCATGCCCCTCATCGAGGCCAGCGTGGAAGGCGTCGAAATCGGACGATCCCGCCGGGTAGGGGCAGGCGATGCGTGCGCCGTCGAGGCGGTAGCGCAAGGCGGCCAGGACGCCGGCCCGGTAGGCCTCGGAACGGGGATCGCGGAAGGGGTGGAATGCGCGGTCGAATACCGCTTGCGCGTTGGGGCGCTGGGTGGGTGTGGTCATGGTCGGCCTCCTAGTCAGGTTGAAGAGACCGCCTTCCTTCACGCCAATAAAGGGAGGCGGGCTGCACACGGTTGGCGTACCGGGACTAGGACCGGCGGGACCGAGGTCCCCCGCGTGCAACCCGCCATGAATCGGGCATGAAAAAACGCACCGAGTGGCGCGTTGCTTGCGCCTAGTCTTCCGGACGCCAATCCGGGCCGCTGAATGTGCAGCGGTAAAACAAGCATAGCCCCGGCCGCGCAGGGAGGTCAAATGCCTTTGGCGATGTTGTAGCTTGTGAGCTACACTTTCCCCATGCGGTAGGAGATCGCCACCACCGAGGTCTTCGACAAGTGGCTGAAGAGCCTGAGGGACCGCCAGGCGGTCGTGGCCATCGCCAACCGGCTCACCCGCGTGGCGGCCGGCCACCTGGGGGACGTGAAGCCGGTGGGGGATGGGGTGAGCGAGATGCGCATCTTCACCGGCAAGGGATACCGCCTCTATTTCACCTTGCGGGATGCGCGCCTGGTGCTGCTGCTGTGCGGTGGCCACAAGGGCACCCAGAGCAAAGACATCGCCAGGGCCAAGGCGCTGGCGAAGGAGATCGAGTGAACGATGAAAGTGAAGCCTTTCAATCCGGCAGAGCACCTGCAGACCGACGAGGAGATCGCCGAATACCTGAACCAGGCCTACGATGACGAGGATCCCGAGGTGTTCGTCATCGCCCTGGGCAACGTGATCCGAGCCCAGGGGGTGGCCGAGGTGGCGCGCAGGGCGGGGCTCAACCGCGAGAGCCTGTACAAGCTGATCTCCGGCAAGACCCGCCCGAAGTGGGAGACGGTCCACGCGCTGATGCGGGCACTTGGCCTGAAGCTGCGCACGGCTGCCTGATCCGTCCGGGGCCCATCCGGCCGTCATGCCAGCTCCCGCACCAGCGCGCAGAAGCCTTCGGCCGACGTGGTGAAGGTCCACTCCACCCCCTCACCGCGGTGGAGGCCATCCCGCACGAAGGACATGGGCACCACCACCCGCCAGGGCTGGCGGTCCTCCCGGTAGGCCAGGCAGGGCACCAGATCATCGGCCTGCGCCTGCTCCATCGCCTGCACCCACCACTTCTGCAGAAGGTGTCCGGTGGCGCGCCGGCTCCGTTTCACCTCCACGGCCAGGCGCCGCAGCATGTCCGCCACCGGGCCCTCCTCGGTATCGCACACGATGAGGTCACAACCACCCGACCGCGCCTGCACCAGGTTCCGCACCATCCTCACCCCGAGGTGATCCATCACCAGGCCGGCAAATTCCCGCTCCCCGCCGGCGCCCTTCGCTCGCTGGTGGCTGCCCATCAGAACGCCAGCGGGTCGTCGTAGAAGGCCTCGGTGGCGGCGTTCGCCTCCGCCTTTTCCTTCTTCGGCCTGCTCTCCCGGTACCGCCCACGGGCGCTCTTGATTCCGGCGATGCCATCGGCGGTGATCTGGAAGCCCTCCACCGGCTGCCCGTCGCGGTTGGTGTAGTCGTTGGCCTGGAAGTCGCCGCTCACCCGGATGGCGTCCCCCTTTCGGTATTTCGCCAGCTCGTCGGCCAGGGAGCCGAAGGCGACGATGGAGAGCGGGAGGTCGCGGTCCTCGGATCCGATGTAGGCGAAGCCGAAGGCGGTCACCATGGGGCTGCCGGTGCGGGTCTGGATGTTCCTGGGGTCTGTGCCCAGGCGGATTCGTGCGATGCAGAACATGTCTCTTCCCCCGGGGTCACTTGCCTGCTGGGGGCTCCACCGCCTCACCACCGGCCAGCTTGTCCTTCAGCTTGCGGGCCTTCGCGGTCTCCTTCGGCAGGTCGAAGAAGTCCTCCGGCTTGGCCATGCCGTCCTTCAGGGCCCGGTAGATGTGCCGGAGCTGGATCATCTCCGCGCCGATCATCTTCTCCAGGTGCTTGCCACCGAGACGGCGGGAGAGCATCTCCCGGCTGACGCCGAAGGGCTCGAAGGCCTCCACCAGCTGCGCCACGCTCTCTTTGTTGACCTGCACCGCGTTCTCCAGCGTCACCTGGCACTGGTTGAGCGCGGCGTCGATGACATCGCCGGGGATCACCGCAAGGATGCAGGCGCGGAGCCGGCGGGCGCCCTGGTTGGCCGTCATCTCGTAGATGTCGCGCGGGTCCTCCAGGGTGGTCACCTTGCCCCGGGCCTTGCGGGTGTGCTTCACAGTGAAGACCTTCACCACCCGCACGTTGGTCTCCAGGTCGTGCGCGAAGGCCTCCACCACCGACTCGCCCTTCTCCTGGGAGAGCTCGCGGACGCCGTAGGTCATGTTGCCCCAGTGTTGCGCTACGGCTTCGGCCAGGCGGATGGAGGGGCCCGTGACGGTGGTGCCGCCGCGGGGGAAGGCGTAGACGGCCTGCTCTGCCAGGGTGGGGCGGGTGCAGGCCTGCAGGATCTTGTCCACGGCGGCCACGGGATCGCGCGGGAAGCGCTTGGCCAGGGCGATTGCCGCCTGCACCTCGGCCACGGCGCGGGCGGAATCGCTCTCCATCATGGCGCCGGCAGCCGGCGTGGTGGAATTCTTCCCGAAGGGGTTGGTGATTGCAGTGCTCATAGTTGTTCCTCCAGAGCAGCCCAGGCGGGCATGGTCAGTTCGATGGGGCCGTCGGCATAGCCAGGCCAGGTGTCGGTCTCCAGGCAGTGGCGCAGCTTCTCCAGGGCACGCTCCCGCAGAATGCGACCGCGCTCGAGGAAGACGTCCGGCGCGATGTAGACCTGGACGGTGTGCGGCGGGCTGGACTCGATCACCAGCCAGGCGAAGGTCTCCGTGGGGCGCCCGACCAGGGCGGCGGCCTCCAGGTAGTGGGCGGCGCTCAGGTCGTAGCCGTACCGCACCACCGCACGGGTGAAGGCGTCCTCGCTGGCATCGCTGGTGGTCTTCACGTCCAGCATCAGGGATAGGCCCTCCGGCGCCCACCAGTCGGGCCGGGCCTTGAGCTCCAGGCCGCCTTCCTCCCAGAAGAGGGAGTGCTCCACCATGGCCTCGTGCTGCAGCAGCTCCGCCACCCAGGGATCGGCGCGGGCGGCATCGGCCATGGCCCGGGCGGTCTCCAGCTCTCCGGCCAGCATCACCGCCCGGCCATCGGCCTCCTCGAGGGCGGCCCGGTAGGCCTTGGTGTTGCGGGTGGAGGCCTCCACCACCAGGTACTCCGCCTCGAGGCGCTCGGGCTCCAGGAGCAGGGTGTGCACCAGGCTGCCGAGCTGCATGGCGGTGGTGGGCGGCTGGGGGTTCTCCCGCTCCCAGTGGAACCGGGCCGGGTTGCGCAGCAGGGTCTTGAGCTGGGTGGACCCGAAGGCCTCATGGGCGTGATAGTCCCGGTTCGGCAGGTCGGGGATGATGCGCGCCTTCACGACTCACCCCCGGCCACGCGGTTGAGGTAGGGCACGGCCCAGGCGGTCACCACCTCGCCCACCCGGGCCGGATCCTCGCTGGCCAGGGCCTCGGCCAGGCGGCCGGTCTCGCGCTCCTTCCCGCCGTCCCACCAGTCCTCGATTGCGTCCGGGCCCACGGCCTCCCAGAGCACCTCAGCGGCCTGGTGGTCTCCGGCTGCCGCGGCATCGAGGAGGTCGAGTACTGCGGGGGTCAGCTCGCCAGTCATACCTCATCCCACCCGTCATTCGCCGGATCGATCGGCTGCTCGAGGCGCTGCCGATCCTTCGGCGTCAGGCCGAATTTCGCCATCGCGGTCTCTAGGCGCACGAGCTTCGCCGCGGTCATCCTGTCAGGGTCTCGGCGAAATTCCGCCAGCAGGCAGGCCAGCACCTCCAGTGCCAGGAGGTCAGACTCCTGGATGAGCCCGTCCGGGGCGCGCTTGACGATGTCCCGCCAGGCGGCCCGTTGATCCTTGCTGAGGCGGCCAGGTGGCCGAAGGTGATCACTCATGGTTCGTTCTCCAATCGTTCCCAAACATAAAACGCCTCTCGCAAAAAAACGGATGCCCGAACGGTCCCTGAGCGCCGTCCTGCAGAGATTTCGCCCCCCCTGCCTCTTGAGGTAGGGTAGAGTGGGTAGCTGTCGATCGCCTGCCACAGCGGCGCTCAGGGCCTGTTGTGGCGTTGTCTGACGGGCCGGAATTCGCCCTTACGCCACTTGAAGCTCCCACCGGCCGGGCATCTTGCTCCCGCCCGGGGTCTGCGCCCTGTAGGAATCGACATCGTGAGCCCATTGGGTGCAGTCGCTGCGTGGCTGCGACCAGGGAGGTGCTGGCCAGGATGGAGTCGCCCCTGCCGTTCCAATCCGGCCACCCGGCCACCACCCGGCCACCACTGAGCAGCCGGATCGTAGAAATGGGAAATAGAGAGTGGCCGCAACTACCCGGCCACCTCTCTATTTCTTTAAGGGCGGCCGAGTAGTAAGGCCGGCCGGGTGAAGGAGGTGAAAACGGCCGCACCAAAGGGATACCCGGCCGCGCGCCATTCCAAAACCGGCCGGGTTGCTCGGCTGCCTTCGCGCGACTCACTTTGGCGTCCCCACGATGGGGTGGAGATACTGCTTCCGGCCGCCCCTGCGCTCATGTTCTGGCAGGTCTCGCAGCTGCAGGCGCCCATCTGCCAGCAAGCGCCCAATGGCGGCTCTCAACCGGTTTCGCGGTACGCCTGACAGCTCGTACTGCTCTTTGGCGCTGGCGATGGTGTGCTTCTTGCCTTCAGCCAGCTGGGCCTGAATGAACCGCAGCGCCGCCAGCTCGTCGGCTTGGGCGCGCTCCAGCGCGGCCTGATTTTCGTCTGGACGTTCAGCCCAGGCGATCTCCCAGCCATTGCGCGCAATGAGAATGGGGCGTTGCGGAGGGCAGTACGACAGCTTGGGCAAGGACAGCTCCAGCAGCTGGCCGCCGCCTTCCAGCAGGGGGCGCAGTTCTGGCGGCGCGATGTCGTGGTCTTCCAGGGTGGAGAGCACCGCTACCATCCTCGATCCGTCCGGTAGGGCGGTGCCGCCGCGACCCGTATATTGATCACGAGTGGCCGACCTCGCCGCTTCTTGCCCGACGTGATGAATGAACCGCACGCAGCAGCCTAGGGCGCGAATCAGGCGCCGGGCTGCCAGCACCATTGCCTGAGCCCCGTCATTTACGCTGGCCTCTCCGGGGCCAAAGCTCACATAGGGATCTACCACCACCAGGGCGGGCGGATCGTCGCGCAAGGCCTCGATCAGCCGGTCCACGTTGGCGGTCAAGATCACGTCGCCCATGACATTGGCGGCGAATTTGAATGGCTGCCCGGACAGATCAGAAATGCGCACCCGCTCGCGCACCCGCGACAGATCGAGCTCGGCCAGGCCCATGCCCTTGCAGACTTCCCGCAAACGGGCGGTGAGCTGTTCCCGCGAGTCCTCCCCGGTGAGGAACAGCACCCACCCGCCCCGGCTCTTGCGGCCGTACAGGGGGCGCTCCAGGGCGATATGCACCGCCTCCCACAATGCGAGGGTGGTCTTGCCAGTGCCTCCAGCGGCTACCAACAGCGCCAGATCGGCGTACAGGTAGCGTTCAACCAATGCGGCCGGTGCCAGCCTGGCCGCCTGCCACTCCTCCTCGGTGATTGGCTCGGGTGGATGCCAGCCTGAATCCGCCTCGTTCACGTTAGGGTTGAGCGGAATAATCTGCGCACCCTCAATTTCCCGGTCGATCCGAGATAGGGTCTCCTGCAGTTCGTCCTCAGTCATGCTGCCGCCCTCGTATCACGTGGATACAGCTTCAACAGCATGGCCGCGACACGCTGCGCCGCTGCCCGTTCGCGATCCCAGTGCCCCTCCGGCATCGGCTGCCATTCCGGCGGCAGAGCGCGGTGACGGCGGGCCAGCTCGCGTCCGGCCACACGGGCGCCCACAACTTGCTGGAGGATGGCGAGCTCATGTACTAGCGCCTCCTCAAGCTTGGCCACCTCGCGCTGTCTGGCCGCCTCTCGCGCCCGCCGGGTGGCTTGCGGATCGGGCTTTGCCTCTATGCCAAGGTAAGCCGCCACCAGGCGCAGGGCCTCGCCCTTGGATCGGGCGATGCCGGCATGAACGAGCAAATCAAAGCCGTCGCCTCCGGTTGGATTGCCACCCTGGCCGCAGATCCACCCCCCACGCTCGATCTCCGCACCGATCAGTCGGAACCGATTCCGCCCGGCACATGTGAGGTTCAGGCAGGGAACATGCCGATCCGGCGGCGGGAGCTCGGCAAGGCCGTGGGCGCGCCAAATCTTGGGCCATTTGTAACGCGCTGCGGCGGCAACGGTGCTAAAATCGAGGTGCTGAGTCGTTCTTGATAAGGCGCCGCCCGCCCTGCCCGGCGGGCTTTTTCGTTGCGGCGCCATGATCAGGCCGCCATTTCATTATCGGCAGAAGGCCGGTTCTCGATCCATTCGCCGACGTCGCGCTCTCGCCACGCCACCGATCGACGAGCAAGGCGCACGGGTTTGGGAAAATCATCTTCCGACATGAGGCGGTATAGGCAGCTCCTCGACAGGCCCGTTATTGCCAGAACTTGTTTCAAGCGCAGCAGTCGCTGGATCATGTTTCGCCCCCATGGTTTGAGTTGGCATATTTATGGAACCATAAGGAACTCATGGAACGAATAATGAAAACAGAAAAAAAAGGGCCCAAAATGGGCCCGTTTTTTTCATTGCAAAAACAGCGACTTGTGAGTCATCCGGTTTTGTAATCCAGGCACTCTTTCACTTGATTGACCACTGTTCTGCCTTCTTTCCCGGAAATCGTCGAAACGGTGCGATAGAAGCAACCATTCTTACTGCCGTTGAGCGCGATACCATAATCCTCGAGCAAATCAGCTACCAGACAAACAAGGAGTCGATCCGGCTTGGTTATATCTCTCCCGCGTTTGGTGGCAGCTGCCATCCTCTCCCGGGCAAGCTCTATCATGCCCTCCAAGAAACGCAGGTGATTTTTCACCTGCTTCGGCAACAAGCTTACATTCGTTTTTGTGTGCATCAGGATCGTCTCCTCAATCAACTCTCGTGTCTCAGAATCGAGTTCCTCGAATCCTTTCAACGTGTCGCGCAGGAATCTTTGGAACTTATCCAGTGCTGCGAGAATCTGCCCTTCGGTGGGCCGCTCCCTTTCACTTTTTCGTTCATGTAGGTAAATAGAAGCGATCTCCTGTGCCCTTTCCAGAAAACTCTGGAAATCCTTTCCATCCTCAGTTTCCTGGTGATACCGTTCAAAGAGCCTCTGCAAGGTTGCGATCTGCTCCTTGCTCAACGGCTCATCAATGATATGCCCAATGTCTTGAAAACGGCTGGGCTTCGGTTCCGGCATTGCGCACCTCCACGCAACCTCAACGAATAGGAGCCGGCGGCAGGCCGGGTGAGGAGGCCCGGCTTTTCGGCGGCCAACCTAGCCGCCGGCGTGATCTGTCAATGCCTGGCGGGAAATTTCACGATCTCCGCACCAGCCTTGAGTTTGTCCAGGTAATCGGCCCAGGCCTGCATCATCTCCTTGCGCTGTTTGAGAAACCGGGTGCGGTTGTACGCTCGGCCCAGGGTGTCCGGCACCGCGTGAGCCAGTTGGTGTTCGATCACCTCGGGCGCGTACCCGAGCTCCTCGTGCAGAAGGGTGCGAGCCACTGCGCGCCATCCATGTCCGGTCAGTTCGGTTTTGGTGTCGATGCCGAGGCGCCGGTATGCGGCATTGATGGCGGCCTCGCTCATTGGCTTGAGCGGGGAGCGCCCACCAGGGAACACCCAGCCGCCCGGCAGGTGCCCGGTCAGCGGCTGCAGCTCCTTGAGAATGGCCAACGCCTGCCGGGACAGTGGCACCAGGTGATCGGTGCCGGTCTTGCTGGTGACGTAGCGCCACTCCCCCTCTTCCAGGTTCACATCCTCCCAGCGCATGGTCCGCAGTTCCCCCGGGCGAACGAACAGCAGGGGCAGCAGCCGGATGGCGGCAGAGACGACGGCCCCGCCCTTGAAGGCATCAAAGGCGCGGAGGTATTCACCGACGGCAGCGGGGTCTGTTGGGGCCGGCATGTGCTTTGTCTTCACCGGGGCAAGCGCCCCTCTGAGGGCCGGCGTGGGATCCTCCTCGGCCATCCCGATGGTGATGGCATAGCGGAATATCTGCCCGGTGATTTGCAGCGCACGGTGAGCGGTATCCACAAGCCCGCTGCGTTCAGTGATGCGGAGCATTCTCAGGATCTCCGGGGCCTTGATCTCTCGAATGGGCCGGTCTCCGATATAGGGCAGGACGTTTCGCCGCAAGATGCCCCAGGTGCGCTCCTGGTGGCCGGGTGATTTCTTGCTCAGGTGGTTGTCATTCCAGTCTTGGGCCGCGGCCAGGAAGGTGCCCTCTGTTGCCTCCTTCCTGGACAGCTTCTCCATCTTCCTTGCATCGCTTGGATCGATGCCTGCGTCCACCATCTCCCTTGCTTCATCCCGGCGCTTCCTGGCCGCCTTCAGCTTGATGTCAGGGTAAACGCCGAGCGAGATGCGCCGCTCCTTCCCGGTCTCAGGGTGACGGTAGCGAAACCGCCAGCGCTTGGAGCCCTTCGGAGTCACTTCCAGGTAAAGCCCCCGTTCGTCATAGAGCTTGTAGAGCCGCTCCCGCGGCTTGGCTTTCCGGATCGCCATGTCTGTCAGTGCCATCGCCGTAAACCTCTTCTCATGTTGCCCCACGCAACCAGCATGAAACCGGCCATTCCTGGAATAGTTGCCCCACCCCCTTGCCAGGTTGCCCCCAATGTTGCCCCAGAAATACGGGGGCAACTGTGGGACGTGGTGGGCCGTTATGGGAAGAAGGGTACCACAAAAAAGCCCGCGTTTATGCGGGCTTAGGAATGTTATGAGATGTTTTGAGAAGGGTTTATGGCGGAGAGGCAGGGATTCGAACCCTGGAGGGGCGTTGACCCCTGCCGGTTTTCAAGACCGGTGCATTCAACCGCTCTGCCACCTCTCCGAGGAACGCAAGAGGATACCGGAATCGCACCGGAATTGGAAAGGGTGGCGGGAGCCCGGGCTACCCGGGGTTCTCCTCCTCCAGCAGCCGGAGGAATCGCCGCGCGTCCTCCGCCATGTGGTCGTTGTTGAAGAGTACCAGGTTGGGCCAAGCGCGGCTGAGCCGGGTACGCAGCTGCCGCAGCTCCTCGTCCGAGTAGCGGTAGCGATAGTGGTAGGCGGGACGGCCGTGAAGGCGAAAGTAGCGCAGGCCACGTCCCACCGGGGTGCGCAGGAAGGGGTCCACGCCGTGAATCAGTTCCAGCTCGCGCAACAGGGGATGCAGGAGCCGGTCGGTCCACCCTTCGCCCCGGGGTTCGAAGACCAGGCGCAGCCCGTGCCGCGGGATTTTTTCGAAGAAGGTGCGCATGCGGCGGAGGTTTTCCGGTGTGGGTCCGAAACTGCGCGGGGCCTGGAAGAGCACCGCTTTTGCGTCGAGTGCCAGGGCGGTCTCCAGGGTCCGCTCCCAGGCCATGTGCGTCACCGGGTTCCAGCGGAAGCTTCCGGCCTGGCCCAGCTGTTGGGGCGACAGCGGCTCACGCAGGCGCCGGTAGGTGGGGCTGCGGGCGTCGTGGGTGACCAGTTGCCACGCCTTCAGGGTGAAGGTGAAGTCGCGGGGCGCCTCCTCCCGCCAGCGCCTGGCGGTGGCGGGCCGGGGCGGCTGGTAGAAGGTCTGCTGGATCTCCACCAGGCCGAAGTCGCGGAAGGTCCGTTCGTGGGATTCGGCGAAGCCGCAGGTGCCCACCCGTACCTTCACTGCCATTTCCCGCTCCTCTCCGGAAACTGTCTACAATTCCATTGTAGAACCGCAGCCGGGGAAACAGGATGAAGCTCTATCTCATGCAACATGGCCAGGCACTCAGCAAGGAGGAGGATGCGCAACGGCCCCTGAGCGGACAGGGTGCGCAGGAGGTGGAGCGCCTGGCCCGGTTTCTGGATGGTGCAGGGGTGCGCGTGGCGCGCGTGATCCACAGCGGCAAGCTGCGTGCCTGCCAGACCGCCGGGATCCTTGCAGCCGCCATCGCCCCCGGGGTGGAACTGGAAGAGAGCGGCCTGCTCGATCCGAACGAGGATCCCCGCGCCCTGGACTGGCAGAGCGACGCCTGGGACAGGGACACCCTCATCGTTGGTCACCTGCCCTACATGGCCCGACTGGTCTCGCACCTGCTGCTGGACGAGGAGGAGACCGTCCTCGTGGACTACGAGCCGGGAACCCTGGTCTGCCTGGTGCGCGGAGAGCGCGGGGCGGGCTGGCGCATCCACTGGATGGTGCGGCCCGCGCTGCTGGGGGGCGGGGAAGGCCCGGGAGAGTGAACCGGGCCTATGTTCAAGCACCCTCCGGCAAGGTAAACTTCACCACCAATTCGCAACCTCCCGAGGCATCCCGTTCGCCATGCCGGCATCCAGATTGCTGATCCTGCTGGGAATTTTCCTGTTCCACGCCGCCCTGGCCGCGCCTACCGACCGCTACGAA
>JALWGP010000134.1 GCA_027038775.1 Sedimenticola sp.
GCCGGAGGCCATGCGCTGCAAGTCGCGGCGGGCGACCTCCACTTTCGGAAGCACCTCGCGCGCGAGCTGCAGGAGCCGCTCGCCCTGGCGGGTGAGCCGCAGGGGACGCGACTTGCGCACGAAGAGCGGCGCGTCGAGCTGCGCCTCCAGCGCCTTGAGCTGGTGGGAGAGGGCGGACTGGGTCAGGTGCAGGCGCTCCGCCGCCGCGGTGAGGCTGCCGGTTTCGGCAAGGGCCGAGAGGGTGCGCAGGTGTTTCAGGTCGATATGCATGACACAGGGGGTAGGAGGCCCGCCCCCGGGCCGAATTGGAAAATTCGCGGCGGGGGCGCCGCTCCTACAAGTATGAAAATACCTCAATATTACATGAAATATTATGAATTGAATTGAATAATCGATTCCAGCAGACTGCGCCCATCCTCGACAACCCACGACCAGGACCAAGACGGATGATTGCGCACAACCTCGGCTTCCCCCGCATCGGCGCGAACCGCGAACTCAAGTTCGCCCTGGAGCGCTACTGGCGCGGCGAGATCGGCCGCGACGAGTTGGAATCCCTGGGCCGCGAGCTGCGCGAGCGGCACTGGAGACTGCAGCGGGATGCCGGCCTGGACCTGGTGCCTGTGGGCGATTTCTCTCTCTACGACCAGGTGCTGGACCACTCGGCGCTCTTCGGCGTGGTGCCCGAGCGCTTCGGCTGGCAGGGGGGCGAGATCGACCTGGACCTCTACTTCCGCATGGCGCGGGGCCGTGCGCCGAGCGGCGAGCCGGCAGCGGCCTGCGAGATGACCAAGTGGTTCGACACCAACTACCACTACCTGGTGCCCGAGCTGAAGGCGGGCCAGCAGTTCCGGCTGGGCAGCGGGCGTCTCTTCGAGCAGGTGGAGGAGGCAAAGGTGCTGGACATCCCCTTCAAGCCGGTACTCATCGGCCCCCTCACCTGGCTCTGGATCGCCAAGGAGAAGGGCGAGCCCTTCGACCGGCTGGCGCTGCTGGACGGCCTGCTGGAGGTCTACGGCGAGGTGCTCGAGCGCCTGGCGGGACAGGGCGCCGAATGGGTGCAGCTGGACGAGCCGGCCCTGGTGCAGGAGCTGCCCGCGGCCTGGAAACAGGCCTTCGAGTCGGCCTACAACCGCCTCCAGTCGGCGCCGGTGAAGATCCTGCTCACCACCTACTTCGGTGCCCTCGAGGAGAATCTCTCCCTGGCGGCCCGCCTGCCCACCGCCGGTCTCCACGTGGACCTGGTGCGCGGTGCCGGCCAGCTGCCGGCGGTGCTGGACCAGCTGCCGCCCTACAAGGTGCTCTCGCTGGGGGTGGTGGACGGCCGCAACGTCTGGCGCACCGACCTCGACGCAGCGATGGAGACGCTGACCGTGGCC
Source organism: Sedimenticola sp. (assembly GCA_027038775.1). GTDB lineage: Bacteria > Pseudomonadota > Gammaproteobacteria > Chromatiales > Chromatiaceae > Thiolapillus. Next base: position 1,377 of record JALWGP010000134.1, read on the forward strand.
GCGGAGCGCATCGGGCGTGAACGGCTCTGGGTGGCGCCCTCCTGCTCCCTGCTGCACGTGCCCGTGGACCTGGAGCTGGAGCGGGAGTTGGACGGAGAGCTGCTCGGCTGGCTCGCCTTCGCCACCCAGAAGCTCCACGAGGTGGACCTGCTGAAGCGGGCCCTGGAGCAGGGACCGCAGGCCGTGGAGGACGAGCTGGCCCGTTCCCGGCGCGCCGCCGAGTCCCGCCGCAACTCGAAGCGCATCCACCGCCCCGGGGTGGCCGAACGACTGGCGGCCGTGACGGAGGAGATGCTCCAGCGCCGTAGCCCCTACGCCGAACGCCGCCCCCTGCAGCGGGCGCGGCTGGAGCTGCCGCTCTTTCCCACCACCACCATCGGCTCCTTTCCCCAGACGGCGGAGATCCGCAAGGCGCGGCGGGGCTACAAGGCAGGAGGCCTTTCCCGGGAGGCCTACGTGGAACGCATGCGCGAGGAGATCGCGCAGGTGGTGAAGAAGCAGGAGGAGTACGGCCTGGACATGCTGGTCCACGGCGAGCCCGAGCGCAACGACATGGTGGAGTACTTCGGTGAGCAGCTCGAGGGCTTCGCCTTCACCCGCTTCGGCTGGGTGCAGTCCTACGGCTCCCGCTGCGTCAAGCCGCCCATCATCTACGGGGACGTGTCACGGCCGGCGCCCATGACGGTGGAGTGGATCACCTGGGCCCAGTCCCTCACCGACAAGCCCGTGAAGGGCATGCTCACCGGCCCGGTGACCCTCCTCAACTGGTCCTTCGTGCGCGACGACCAGCCCCGTGCCGAAACCTGCGCCCAGATCGCCCTGGCCCTGCGCGACGAGGTGCTGGACCTGGAGGCCGCCGGCATCCGGGCCATCCAGATCGACGAGGCGGCCCTGCGCGAGGGCCTGCCCCTGCGCCGCGGCCGGTGGCGCGAATACCTGGAGTGGGCGGTGCGCGCCTTCCGTCTCGCCGCCTCGGGCGTGCGCGACGAGACCCAGGTCCACACCCACATGTGCTACTCGGAGTTCAACGACATCCTCCCCGCTATCGCCGAAATGGACGCCGACGTCATCACCATCGAGACTTCGCGCTCACAGATGGAGCTGCTGGACGCCTTCGAGCACTTCGAGTACCCCAACGAGATCGGTCCCGGCGTCTACGACATCCACTCGCCCAACCTCCCCACGGTGGAGGAGATGGTGCAGCTGATGAGGCTGGCCGCCGGGCGCATTCCCGCCGAGCGGCTCTGGGTGAACCCCGACTGCGGCCTCAAGACGCGGAGCTGGGAAGAGGTGGAACCGGCCCTGCGCAACCTGGTGGAGGCGGCGCGGGTGTTGCGGGAGTCCCACCTGTAGGAGGCCCGCCCCCGGACGAATCCGGATCATTCGCGGCGGGGGCGCCGCTCCTGCATCGAGGGTCGGTTCAACAACATCCGCTGTTGCCGGCCGTTTCGGCTTCTTCCTCGTCGAAGGGAATCCCCGTCCCACACCCCGGGAAGATCCCGTAGTGAGTGCCGTCGCCGTCGAAGAAGTCGAAGTGGGGCGCGAAGCGGCTCTCCTTGAGCATGCGCCAGCTGTTGCCGCAGACGGGGAAGATGCGCCCGGTCTCGATGACGTGGTGCTTGTCCAGCACGAAGCGGTGAGGATGGTGGGGGATGGTTCCACGGTAGCGCACCGCCTGTCCGTAGTCCTCGCCGGCGGGCTGCAGGCCGTCGATCTTCATCAGGCGGTAGGTGGCGGAGTAGAAGCGGGCGTTGCCCACCTTGGCTTCCTGCTCGGGGTCGTCGATGGTCAACGGGCGGTCCTCCACCAGCCTCGGATCGGCGAAGCCCGCGGCCTTGGCCAGGTTGACGAAGTCGTTCCAGTAGAGGGCGCCGCCCAGGCACTCGCCGTGGAGCACGGGATCCTCGCGCACCGACGGTGGCAGCCGGCGGTCGGCGTAGACGTCGGAGAAGTAGAATTCGCCGCCGGGCTTGAGCAGACGGTGGACGTGGGCCAGCACCGCCGGCTTGTCCTTCACAAGGTTGATGACGCAGTTGGAGATGACGATGTCGAAGCCATTTTCCTCCAGGGGCAGCTCGTCCAGCCGTTCCAGTTCGCCCTCGAGGAAGCGGGTGTTGGGCCGTTCGTAGCCGAACCGCTCCGCGTGCCAGGCCTCGTGGCGGCGGGCCACCTCGAGCTGTTCCGGCGTCATGTCCACGCCCGTCACCGAGCCTTCCGGTCCCACCAGCGCTGCCAGCATGAAGACGTCCCGCCCGCTGCCGCTGCCCAGGTCCAGTACGTGGCAGCCTTCCAGCGCCTCGGGCGCCACCAGGCCGCAGCCGTAGTAGCGTGACTGCACTTCGGGGTGGATCTTTTCCAGCACCTGCCGCAGGTGTGCGGGCATCTCGCCCGGCGTGCAGCAGGCGTCGGTCTTCAGGTCGGCGCTGCTCTGCAGCACCTTGCCGTAGTAGAAGCGGACGTTCCGGGTGATGTCCATGGAGAATGAATTCCCTACGGAGAGGGGGTGCGGAATTCTAGCACTTGGTGGTCCCGGTGGGCACCGGTGCGCTTCCCTCGCGGCCTCGCCAGCCGGTTTCACCAGATCATGAGAAAATCCTGGGTGTTGCAGCGGGCCATCGGGATCTTCCTCAAGTCGCCGAACCACGGAGGGTTGCCCGCCCGGGTCCGTGTCGTCACTCTTTCCCGCAGCAGGCCGGTGAACCGTTGCAGTCGCCATTTTTTTCACCAGCCAGTTCCTTTCGCGCGTCGGTCGTGATGTTGCGCGCGCCGCGCAACACCACCAGGGCGATGAAGGTACCGATGGCCAGGTCCGGCCAGCGGCTGCCGGTGAACCAGACCAGCAGCCCGCCCAGGATCACCCCAAGGTTGGCGATGACGTCGTTTTTCGAAAAGATCCAGCTGGCGCGCATGTGCACTTCTCCGTCGCGGTGCCTGTGGATGAGCGCCAGGCACCAGAGGTTGGCCGCCAGGGCCACGGTTCCCATTCCCATCATCAGCCCGGAGACCGGCTCGCTGCCGAAGAGGGCCCGGCGGACGATGTCCGCCAGGATCAGCAT
>JALWGP010000135.1 GCA_027038775.1 Sedimenticola sp.
CACGATGAAGAAGCCGAAAACGACTTTTTCAGGATTCATGGCAGCTCCCGGAATTGGTGAGGTGATCCGAATGTAGCAGGATTCCCCTTCGCGGGGAAAGAACGCGAAAAGGGGTTTGTGGTATTTTCACGCCGTGGACAAGCGGCCTGCACAGCACCACCGGGATCATGCGCTAGCAGTGGCCTTCGTGCTGCTGCTGCTGTTCCTCACGCCCTTCACCCAGCTGTGGCTCAGGGAGGCCGCGCCCTGGTATCTCCCCTACCTGGTGTGGGGCGGAGTCATCCTGCTGCTCCTGCTGCTGCGGCTGCTCTTCCGGCCATACCGGGAGGGAAGATGACGCCGGAACTTTCCACCCTTTTCCTGGCGGGCTTCAGCTACCTGGTCCTGCTCTTTCTCATCGCCTATGCCACCGACCGCGGCCTGATCCCGCCGGGCTGGGTCTCCCACCCGCTCACCTACACCCTCTCGCTGGGCGTCTACGCCACCTCCTGGAGCTACTACGGCAGCGTGGGCTTCGCCGAGTCCAGCGGCTACCTCTTCCTCACCATCTACCTGGGGGTGACCCTGGCCATGTTCCTGGGACCGCTGCTGCTGCGCCCCATCCTGCAGCTCACCAGCGAGTACCAGCTCAGTTCGCTCGCCGACCTCTTCGCCTTCCGCTACCGCAGCCAGCTGGCCGGCGTGCTGGTCACCCTCTTCATGCTGGTGGGCACCCTGCCCTACATCGCCCTGCAGATCCGCGCCGTCACCCAGTCACTGCAGGTGCTCACCCAGGAGGCGCCGCCCCACACCCTGGCGCTCGGCTTCTGCATCACCCTGACCGCTTTCGCCATCCTCTTCGGCGCGCGCCACATCTCCCCGCGGCAGAAGCATGGCGGCCTGGTGATGGCCATCGCCTTCGAGTCCCTGGTGAAGCTGGTCACCCTTCTCGGCGTCGGGCTCTTCGCCCTCTTCGGTGTCTTCGGCGGCCCGGCGGAGCTCAACCGCTGGCTCGCGGAACACCCCCAGGCCGTCGAGCGACTCTACCAGCCGGTGGGCGAAAGCCCGTGGGGCACCCTGATCTTCCTCGCCTTCGGCGCCGCCTTCCTGCTGCCCCGCCAGTTTCACATGATGTTCGCCGAGAACCAGCGCCAGGAGAACCTGGACACCGCGGGCTGGAGCTTTCCCCTCTACCTGCTGCTGCTCAACCTGCCCATCCCGGTGATCCTCTGGGCGGGGCACCGGCTGGGCCTGCAGATGGATCCCGACTACTACGTGCTGGGCATCACCACCTCGCAGGGCCACGCCTGGCTGCCCATGCTCACCTTCATCGGGGGGCTCTCTGCCGCCAGCGCCATGGTCATCGTCACCACCCTGGCCCTCTCCTCCATGTGCCTCAACCACCTGCTGCTGCCGGCCAGCTACCCGGACCCCAAGGTGAACCTCTATTACTGGCTGCTGTGGGGCCGGCGCCTGCTCATCGGCCTGATCATCCTGGCCGGCTACAGCTTCTACGCCTTCCTCGAGCACGGCACCGGCCTGGTGCAGCTGGGGCTCATCTCCTTCGTCGCCGTGGCCCAGTTCCTGCCCGGGGTGGTGGGACTGCTCTACTGGCGAAGGGCCACGCGGGAGGGCTTTCTCGCCGGCCTCGTCGCCGGCATGACGGTGTGGACCCTGACCCTGCTGGTGCCCATGCTGCAGAACTCGGGCTTCGTGGACACGGGTTACTCGGTGGAGCACCTGCAGCGGCTCACCGGCCTCGACCACTGGAGCTTCGCCACCTTCTGGTCGGTCAGCATCAACGCCCTGCTCTTCACCCTGGTGTCGCTCTTCACCACCCAGCGCCCCGCCGAGCGGGAAGCGGCGCAGAGCTGCTGCACCAGCACCATCGCGCCCCTCTCCGGCGCCGTCACCGCGGCCTCCCCCGCCGAGTTCAAGCGCGAGCTGGCCGAGCTGCTGGGACGCTCCACCGCCGACCAGGAGGTGGACCGCGCTCTGGCCGACCTGGGCATGTCGCCCAACGAGTCGCGCCCGGCCGAGCTGCGGCGGCTGCGCGAGCGCATCGAGCGCAACCTCTACGGCCTCATCGGCCCGCAGATGTCGCACCTCATCATCAACCGCAAGCTGGCGCTGGACGTCCACGCCCGCACCGCGTTGGCCGACTCCATGCGCTACGTGGAGGAGCGGCTGGCCCGCTCCCGCTCCCTGCTCAACGGCCTGGCGCGGGAACTGGACAACCTGCAGCGCTACCAGCGCCAGATCCTGGAGGAGCTGCCCCTCGGGGCCTGCGCCCTGGGCCAGGACGGCGAGATCGTGCTCTGGAACCAGGCCATGGAGAGCTGCACCGACATCCGGGCCAAGGCGGCCATCGGTTATCCCCTTACCCACCTGCCGACCCCCTGGAGCGAGCTGCTGGCCGGATTCGCCAAGGCGGGCGACAACCACCTCTACCACACCCAGGTGGACGCAGGGGGAGAGCCCCGCTGGTTCAACCTGCACAAGGCGGTGATCGCCCACGGCCGCGGCACCGGCGGAACCGAGGCGCCGGGCATGGTGATCCTGATGGAGGATCTCACCCAGATGGAGACGCTGGAGGCGGAGCTGGCCCACAGCGACCGCCTCGCCTCCATCGGCCGTCTCGCCGCCGGGCTGGCCCACGAGATCGGCAATCCGCTCACCGGCATCGCTTCCATCGCCCAGAACCTCAAGTACGAGGAGGAGCGCGAAGCCATCGACGCCGGCATCGAGGAGATCCTCACCCAGACCCGGCGCATCAACAACATCGTGCAGTCGCTGATGGACTACAGCCGGGGCAGCACGCCGGCGCGGGCACGCGAACCGGTGGCGCTGGAAGACGTGCTGCGCCAGGCGCTCGAACTGGTACAGCTCACCCACAAGCAGAAACGACTGAAATTCAGTCTCCGGTGCGAGCACGGGCTGAGCCTCACGGGAGACGCCCAGCGTCTCTCCCAGGTCTTCGTCAACCTGCTGACCAACGCCTGCGACGCCTCCAGCCCCGGCGACCCCATCACCATCGAGGCGGACGCGGATGCCGGCCACATCGAGATCCGGATCCGTGACCGGGGCAGCGGCATTCCCGACAGCATTCGCGAGCGGCTCTTCGAACCCTTTGCCACCACCAAGCCCGCCGGCAAGGGCACCGGGCTGGGGCTCTCGCTGGCGCGCAACATCGTGCTCGATCACGACGGCGAAATTGAAATAGAATCGGAGGAAGGCAGGGGCACCTGCGTCACCGTCCGTTTTCCGCATCCCACATGAACCGAATCCTTGTCGTCGACGATGAAGCCGTGATCCGCCAGGCGCTGCGCCGGCTCCTGGAGCGCAACGGCTACGAGGTGGAGACCGCCGAGTCGGTGGAAGAGACGCTCGAACGGCACGATCCCGACGGCTTCCACCTGCTGCTGGTGGACATCCGCCTGCCGGGCCGTCCGGGCACCGACCTCATCGAAGCGACCTCGGCGCCGGTGGTGATGATGACCAGCTACGCCAGCGTGCCCTCCGCCGTGGAGGCGATGAAGCGGGGCGCCGCCGACTACGTCGCCAAGCCCTTCGACCACGAGGAGCTGCTGCTCACCCTGCGCCAGGCCCTGAGCCAGCGGGCGCGGGAGCGCAGCCGCGAGAGCCTCCGATCCACGGTGGAGGTGAGCTACCCGGTGAAGGGGATGATCGGCCGCTGCGCGGCCATGCAGGCCGTCTTCGAGCAGATCGCCAAGGTGGCGCCCACCTCCGCCAGCGTGCTGATCCTGGGCGAGTCGGGCACCGGCAAGGAACTGGTGGCCCGCGCCCTGCACGACCAGAGCCCCCTGCGCGACGCCCCCTTCGTCGCCGTCAACTGCGCCACCATCCCCGAGAACCTGGTGGAGTCCGAGCTCTTCGGCCACGTGAAGGGGGCCTTCACCGGCGCCGACCGGGACCGCACCGGGCTGATCCAGTCGGCGGACGGCGGCACCCTCTTTCTCGACGAGATCGCCGAGCTGCCGCTGGCGGTGCAGGCGCGCCTGCTGCGGGTGCTGCAGGACGGCGAACTGCGTCCCGTGGGGGCGGAACGGAGCCGCCGGGTGAACGTGCGCCTGGTGGCGGCCACCAACCGCGACCTGCGTCGCCTGGTGGAGGAGGAGCGCTTCCGCGGCGATCTCTACTTCCGGCTGCGCGTGGTGGAGCTGCGACTGCCGCCCCTGCGCGAGCGGGGCGACGACCTCCTGCTGCTGGCCGACCACCTGCTGGAGAAGAGCTGCCGCCGGCTCAACCGCCCGCCCATGTCTTTCACCCCCGGGGCGCGCGAGCTGATCCGCAGCTATGCCTGGCCCGGCAACGTGCGCGAACTGGAGAACGCCATCGAGCGGGCGGCCATCCTCGCCAACGGGGACCTGGTGGAGGCGGACCTGCTGGGCATTCCCCAGGAGGGGCAGGAACCGGCCGCCGGCGCCGACC
>JALWGP010000136.1 GCA_027038775.1 Sedimenticola sp.
AACATCGCGTGCACCTGGTCTCCAGCCTTCCCTGCTACCTGGAGGAGAACGTGGACCGCCAGCGTGGCAAGGGGGTCTTCGCCAGGAGCATCGAGGCGCTCAGGTTGCTCAACGGGCTGGGCTACGGTGAAGAGGGGAGCGGCCTGCGGCTGGACCTGGTCTTCAACCCCGCGGACGCGGTGCTGCCGGCCGCCCAGTGCGAACTGGAGAGGGACTACAAGGGGCGGCTCCTGGAAGAGCACGGCATCCGCTTCGACCGGCTGCTCACCCTGACCAACATGCCCATCCGCCGCTTCGGCAGCATGCTCCTCTCGAGGGGGAGTTTCCAGGAGTACCTGCAGCTGCTCAAGTCGGCTCACCTGGAGGCCAACCTGGAGTCGGTCATGTGCCGTTCCCTGGTGAGCGTGGACTGGCAGGGGTGGCTCTACGACTGCGACTTCAACCAGATGCTCGGCCTTCCCCTCAGGCTCGACGGGCGTGCCCGGCTGCACGTGAGTGAGCTTTTGCCGGGAATGCTCGAAGGCGCCGCCATCCAGGTGGGTGACCACTGCTACGGCTGTACCGCCGGGCAGGGCAGCAGCTGCGGAGGGGCGCTGCGCTGAAGCCGTCGATCTCCATCATCGTGCCCACCCTGAACGAGGGCGCCATCATCGGGCGGCTGCTGCGGCAGCTGCAGGCGGCGCGCCAGGCGGGGCACGAGGTGATCCTGGTGGACGGCGGCAGCAGCGACAGCACCGTGCGCCTGGCGGCTCCCCACGTGGACCTCCTGCTGCGCAGCGCGCCGGGCCGGGGTCGCCAGCTCAACCTGGGAGCGCAGGCCTCCGGCGGGTGCTGGCTCTGGTTCCTGCACGCCGATTCGGTGCTTCCCGACGGCTGGCTGGAGCAGCTCGAGGCGGCCTGCCTCGGGGGGGCGCGCTCCTGGGGCTTCTTTCACGTGCGGCTGGACCCGGCGCGCTGGCCCTACCGGGTGATCGCCTGGTCCATGAACCTGCGCTCCTGCCTCACGCGCATGGCCACGGGCGACCAGGGGATCTTCGTGGAGCGCTCGCTCTTCTTCGCCAGCGGCTGCTTTCCCGACATTCCCATCATGGAGGACCTGGCGCTGAGCCGGGTGCTCCGGCGCCACGCCCCCCACTGCATCGAAGGGCCCATCGTCACCTCGGCGCGCCGCTGGGAGCGCGACGGCATCCTGCGCACGGTGCTGCGCATGTGGGCGCTGCGCTTCGCCTTCTGGGCCGGAATCTCACCCTGGCGCCTGCGGCGTCACTATACCCTGTGCAGTACCCCCGACACCGAATCCTGATCTTCGCCCGCGCGCCGGTGCCCGGGCAGTGCAAGACACGCCTGATCCCCGCACTCGGCGCGGAAGGTGCTGCGCGTCTTGCCGGTGCGTTGCTGGCACACACGGTGGCCCGGGTGACGGAGGGGCAGGTGGCGCCGGCGGTGCTCTGCTGCCATCCCGACGTGGCCGATCCCGCCTTTGCGCCCTTCCCGCTGGAGAAGTGGGACCAGCAGGGCGGGGATCTGGGCGAGCGCATGTACCGGGGTGCGGCGCGGGCGCTGGAGGAGGCGGAAGGGGTGCTGCTCATCGGCAGCGACTGCCCCGGCTACTCCGCCGGCTACCTGGAGTCGGCGCTGGCGGCGCTGGGGCGGCACGACCTGGTACTGGGGCCCGCCAGGGACGGGGGATACGTGCTGCTCGGCCTGAAACGGGGGGAGCGGGCCCTGTTCCGGGATGTTCCCTGGGGCACCGGGAGAGTGCTGGAGGAGACGTTGCAGCGGGCGGAGGAACTGGGCTGGTCGGCGGAAGTGCTCGAGCCCCTGTGGGACGTGGACCGGCCGGAAGACCTGGCCCGGCTGCGGCGGGAGTATCCCGCTATCTCTCCAGGATGAGCTCCACCACCGCCTTGCTGCCGAAGTAGGCCAGCGCCAGGATGACGAAGCCCGACATGGTCCAGCGGATGGCGGTGCGGCCCCGCCAGCCGAAACGGTAGCGGCCCCACAGCAGCACGGCGAAGATCACCCAGGCGAGGAGGGAGAGCAGGGTCTTGTGCACCAGGTGCTGGGCGAACATGTCCTCCAGGAAGAGGAAACCGCTGGCCAGTGCCAGGGTGAGCAGCACGAAGCCGATGGTGATCATCTCGAACATCAGCCCTTCCATGGTCTGCAGGGGAGGGAGGGCGCGGATGAAACCGCCGGGATGGTGGCTGCGAAGGTGCCGGTCCTGGATGGCCAGCAGGATCGCCTGCACCGCGGCCATGGTGAGTACGCTGTAGGCGAGGATGGAGAGAATCACGTGGGCGCGCAGTTCCCAGTCGGTGTGCGGGGGCAGCAGGCGCACGCCCGGAAAGAAATACTCCAGCAGCAGGGTGACGGCGGCCAGCGGCATGAGCACCATGCCCAGGGACTCCACCGGGCGGCTCAGGGCGGCCAGCAGGTAGAGCAGGCAGATGACCCAGGCGGCGAAGGAGACGGCGTTGAAGAAACTGAAATTGAGGCCGAGCCGGGTGTAGAGGTTGAGGTAGAGAACGGTGCCGTGAAGCAGCAGGGCGCCGAAGCCCAGGACCAGTCCCAGTGCCCGGGAAGGGCGCGCCGAGCCGGCCTGCCGGAACAGCCTGAGGGTGAAGAGGGTGCCGCTGGCCAGGTAGAGGAGAACGGCAGGCAGGAGCAACAGGGTGGTTTTCATGGGTGCAAATGATGACACAACCGCCTGCCGATCGAAAGCGAGCCCCGGCCGCGCTCAGGGGGTTGGCTGCATCAGCGGCGCTGGATCCTCGTAGATCAGGTCGGGTTCGGAGGAGGGCACAAGCCGCTCCATGAAATCCACCAGCGAGAGTCCCACGGTGCCCCGGAAGAAGCGTGCCATGGAACGCTCCATCCAGATACGGTCGGCGTAGAGCCAGACGCGGTACGGCTGGTCGCCCACCCCGTCGCCGTTCCTGTCGAAGCCGGCGTAGCGATCCCAGAAGTTGCCCTGCCAGTGGTTCAACCGCGTGGTGGGCGGCGCGCTGCCCATGACGTCCATGAAGTTGTCGACGAAACGGTTGGCGTGGATGACGTGGCCGCCCTTCTCGCCGTAGAAGTAGGTGGCCACGTCGTTGTAGGTGAAGAGGTTGTTCTCGATGTGGAGGATGTTCTCCGGCTGCAGCGGCGAGGTGGCCAGCAGTCCCACGGCGCAGTGGGCGATCTCATTGTGGTCGATGGAGATGTCGTAGCTTTCCTTCACCGAGATGCCCGAGCCGGTGAGCTTGCGCATGTGGGCGATGCGGTTGCCGGTGATGGCGATGGACTCGGAGTAGATCACCGTGATGCCGGTGACATTGTGTTCCAGGGTGTTGCCGCTCACCTCGTTGTCGGGGGAGTACACGAACTCCATGCTGATGCGGCTGTCGCTGATCCGGTTGTCCACCACCCGGTTCTCGGAGGCGTTGGAGAAGATCAGGTCGCGCACCCCCTGCAGCCGGTTCCCCTGGATCAGGTTACCGTGGCTGTACCAGACGCGGATGCCGTCGCCGCGGATGCTGATGTCGCGATCCGGGAGCGAGCGGATGCGGTTGTTGCGGATGACGTTGTCGTTGGCGTTGCTCAGGTGGATGCCGAAGAGGGTTTCATCGATGACGTTGTTCTCGACGGTGACCCCGTCCGCCTTGACCAGGATGCCGGCGTCCACCGCGTCGTGGGAAGTGCCGGAACGGGTCAGGTGCAGGCCCCGCACCGTCACCCCGTCGGCGAGGATGGTGAGCACTGTCCCCGCGCCGCCGCCGTCGATGGTCACCTTGCCGCCGCCGTCGATGGTGATGGGCTTGTCGACCACCACCGGCCCGGAATAGGTGCCGGGCTCCGGTTTCAGGGTGTCCCCCGCCGGGGTGAGGGCCACGTAGAGCTGCAGGGGAGGGGCCGCGCGCAGGGCACCCGCCAGCAGGCAGAGAAGCGAGGCGGAGAACCAGCGTCTGGGGCGGGTGGCGGCCATGACAGCGGGGGAAACGGTGAGAATGGGCCTAGCCTGCGCAAAGGGTCCCTTTCAGGCATTGACTCTCGTCAAAGGAGTTCGATTTCGGTGCTGCCGTCCGGCCGGTGGATGCGCAGCAGCACCTCGCAGTACTCGGTGACGGGTTCGATGGGCGTGGGGTCGTCGGCGCAGCTGCAGCCGGCGACGATCCCCCGGTAGAAGATGCCGGCCCGGATCTGCAGCCGCCCCTCCTCCTCGCGGGCGTCGAGGAGCACGAACTCGAGATCGTCGCCCAGGGCGTGGTCGCTGTGGGAGAGTCCCTGCTGCAGGGGCAGCAGCTCCGGGTCGATGGCGGCGGCTTCCTCCTCGACGGCGTGCGCGAACCCGGGTGTTTCCCAGCTGGCGAGGGTCAGCGGCCTGCGGATCATGGGGCACGCTTCGCCTGTCCGCGGGCCAAAGAAAA
>JALWGP010000137.1 GCA_027038775.1 Sedimenticola sp.
ATCCACGGCCGGCAGGTCGATGAGCTGCTCGAGGAAGCTGGCGTCATAGCGACGGGCCAGGCGGTCGATGATGCCGCGGCTGGTGATGAACTCCACTGCCAGTGACTCCAGTGCCGAAGGGGACATGGCGGGCGCTTCCGGGTTGACGTGCAGCTCGGCGCCCTCGAGGGCCATGTGCAGCAGGTACTGGTTGAGCTCCAGGTCGTCCTTGATGTAGGTCTCCTGCTTGCCCTTCTTCACCTTGTAGAGCGGCGGCTGGGCAATGTAGACGTGGCCCCGCTCGATGAGCTCGGGCATCTGGCGGTAGAAGAAGGTGAGCAGCAGGGTCCGGATGTGGGCGCCATCCACGTCGGCATCGGTCATGATGATGATGCGGTGGTAACGCAGCTTGTCGGGATCGAACTCCTCCCGCCCGATGCCGCAGCCGAGCGCAGTGATCAGAGTGCCCACCTCGGCGGAGGAGAGCATCTTGTCAAAGCGCGCCTTCTCCACGTTGAGGATCTTGCCCTTCAGGGGAAGGATGGCCTGGTTGACGCGGTTGCGCCCCTGCTTGGCCGAGCCACCGGCGGAGTCGCCCTCCACCAGGTAGAGCTCGGACTTGGCGGGATCCTTCTCTTGGCAGTCGGCCAGCTTGCCGGGCAGGCCAGCCACGTCCAGCACCCCCTTGCGGCGGGTCATCTCCCGCGCTTTACGCGCCGCCTCCCGGGCCCGCGCGGCGTCCACCATCTTGCCGGCGATGGCCTTGGCGTCCGCGGGGTTCTCCATGAGGAATTCCCGCAGCTTTTCGGAGACCAGGCTTTCCACGATCCCCTTCACCTCCGAGGAGACCAGCTTGTCCTTGGTCTGGGAGGAAAACTTGGGATCGGGCACTTTCACCGAGAGCACCGCGGTAAGCCCCTCCCGCGCATCGTCACCGGTGGGGTGTACCTTCTGCTTCTTCGCCAGGCCGGCCTCGTCGATGTACTGGTTCAGCGTGCGGGTGAGGGCCGCACGCAGGCCCGCCAGGTGGGTTCCGCCATCCTTCTGCGGGATGTTGTTGGTGAAGCAGAAGATGTTCTCCTGGTAAGACTCGTTCCACTGCATGGCCACCTCCACCACCACGCCGTCGCGCTCGGCGGTGAAATGGAAGACCTTCTGGTGCAGCGGGGTCTTCTTGCGGTTGAGGTGCTCGACGAAGGCGCGGATGCCCCCCTCGTATTCGAAGATGTCCTCCCGGCCGGAGCGCTCGTCCTTGAGGTGGATATGGACCCCGGAGTTGAGGAAGGAGAGCTCCCGGAGTCGCTTGGCCAGGATGTCGTAGTGAAACTCGGTGTCGGAGAAGATCTCGGGGCTGGGCCGGAACCGGATCGCCGTGCCGGTCTCTTCAGTCTCCCCGATGGCGGCCAGCGGCGCCTCGGGCTCTCCCAGATGGTACTTCTGGTGCCACACCTTGCCATCCCGCTTGATGGTGAGCTCCAGCTCCTCGGAGAGGGCGTTCACCACCGACACCCCCACCCCGTGGAGACCCCCGGAGACCTTGTAGGAGTTGTCGTCGAACTTACCGCCGGCATGGAGGATGGTCATGATCACCTCGGCCGCCGACTTGCCCTCCTCCTCGTGCATGTCCACGGGAATGCCGCGCCCGTCGTCGGCCACGCTCACCGCGCCGTCGCTGTGAATCACCACCTCGATGCGGCGGCAGTAGCCCGCCAGCGCCTCGTCGATGGCATTGTCCACCACCTCGAAGACCATGTGGTGGAGGCCGGTGCCGTCGTCGGTGTCCCCGATGTACATCCCGGGGCGCTTGCGAACCGCGTCCAGCCCCTTGAGCACCTTGATCGAGGAAGAGTCGTACTCCTTGCCCTTGGTCATGCCTGGGTTACCAAAAATCCAAGAAAAATATTGCAGTTAGTATACCAGAACCGGGCCCGCGCGAGGCCATTCACCCGGGTGTGACCCGCCCCTGTTCCACGTGGAACATCCGGCACCCACGCCCACCGAACGGCCCTGGATCGAGCGCGGTGATGAACACCTGGACGCTCCGCTCGAGAAGCCAGCCGAGCACCGCCTCGGTGCGCTCGACATCCAGCTCCGCCCCCAGGTCATCGATCAGGAGCAACGGCGGCTCCTTGTCCCCAGCCATCATGAGCTCGAGCTGGGCGAACCCCAGGGCGTAGACCAGCAGTTTCTGCTGTCCGCGGGATAACGTTTTCGATGCAGCCCGTCCGGAAACCACCATCCTCACCTCGCCCCGGTGGGGCCCCACCGTGGTGTAGCCGAGCTTGAGGTCGGCCTGCGTCCGTTCACCGAGATCATTCCGAAGAGACCCATCTCCCCAGCCGCTGTGCAGACCAAGTTCCACCGCGAAGCCGGCCTTCAGTTCAACAAGAAACCTGTCCAGTTTCTCCTGGAGGCGCGCCAGGTAACGCCGGCGCGATTGGTGGATGCGCTCCCCCGCATCGGCCAGCTGCACATCGAAGGAGCGGGCCAGCGCCGGCTCCTGTCGACGCAACGCTGCATTGCGCTGCTTCATGGCGCGCATGTATTCGCTGACCAGTTGGTGGTACCCCTGTTCCACGTGGAACAACCCCTGATCCAGAAATCGGCGCCGCAGCTCGGGCCCCTTTTCCACCAGCTCATGGGAGGCGGGCGTCAGAATCTGCAGGGGCACGAGGCGCATCAGCTCCGAGCGACGATGGAGATCATGGCCGTCGCAGCGGGCGACCAGTGCGCGCCTCTCCCTTTTCACGCCGAGATGAAGAGCGCGCCCGGAAGCGGATCGGAGGCGGGCCACCACCTGTGCGGCGCGTGCTCCCTCCCGGACCAGGGGACCGGAATCGGAATGGCGGAAACTCCTGCCCTGTCCGAGCAGGTGGATGGCCTCGAGCAGGCTGGTCTTCCCGGCCCCATTGGGGCCGACGAGGAGGTTGACCCCTTCGGCCGGTGCGAGCTCCACCGCTTCCAGGATCCGCAGGCCTTCAATCTTCAGTTCTTCGATGCGCACCGGGCAACGGGAAGGCGGCGAAAAAGGGGGCGATGATTCGCCCCCCTGGATGGTTTCCCCGGTTTCATGGACCGGGTTCAAATCCGCATGGGCATGACCACGTACTTGCAGCCATCCGGATTCTCCGGGGTGATCACGCAACTGGACGAGGGATCGATGAGCCCGAAACGGACCCGTTCGTCCTCGAGCACCCCGAGCACGTCCAGCAGGTAGCCCACGTTGAAGCCCACCGTCATCTCCTCACCCCCGTATTCCACTTCCAGCTCCTCTTCCGCCTCCTCGTGTTCAGGGTTGTGGGCCATGAGGTTGAGCAGTCCCGGCGCCGTCATGAAGCGGACTCCCCGGAACTTCTCGTTGGAAAGAATCGCCGTCCTGGAGAGCGCCTGGCGCAACGACTCCCGGTCCGCCACCAGGTCGTTGGTGTTGGCGGTGGGAATCACCTTCGCGTAGTCGGGATAGCGTCCGTCGATGAGCTTGGTGGCAAAGCTCCCGTTGGGAAAGACGACTTTCAGGAAGCCGCTGCTGAACTGCAACTCCACCGGCGGCGCCTCGCCCTTGCCCTCCAGCAGCCGGTTCAGTTCCAGCACCGCCTTCCTGGGGACGATGGCCTGGACGTCCAGGTCGTCCGGGTTCTCCAGCGATGCGTCGCACAGCGCCAGCCGGTGGCCATCGGTGGCCACGGTTCTCAGCTTGCCCGGACGTCCCTCGAAGAACATCCCGTTGAGGTAGTAGCGCACATCCTGCTGGGCCATGGCGAAGGCGGTCTTCTCCAGCAGGCGCTTGAGCAACGCCTGGGGAATGGTGAGATGCTGGGTTGCTGCCGCGATCTCCATGCTGGGGTAGTCGGCCGCCGGCAGGGTGCTGAGCCGGTAACGACCACGACCGGAGCGGAGCACCGCCTTGTCCCCTTCCACCTCCAGCGTCAGTGAGGTGCCATCGGAGAGCGCCTTGCAGATGTCGATGACCTTGCGTGCCGGCAAGGTGAACTCACCATCCTCCCCCGCTTCCACCTCTACCTGGGTCTTGACCTCGAGTTCGAGGTCAGTGGCCATGAGCGTCATGGTTCCCTGCTTCACCCGGACCAGGAGGTTGGCCAGGATGGGCAGGGTCTGTCGGCGCTCGACGATGCTGCCCACCTGGAGCAGGGCGGGCAGGAGCTCTTCCTTCGTGGTCGTGATCTTCATTTCGGCGTCTCTAGCTATCGAATAGATTTTGTCTTTTCACCCGATTTATTGTTGTTACGCAGCCCGAAAACCGTGAGCAACTCGAGAATCTGTCGTCATTTCCGCTACTTGCATCCGTCCCTCTCCTGTATTTCCGCTGTAGAAGCAGCGGGCAATGGTGTGTGCGGATTGTGGATAACTTCCCCGGATGACTTGGGTGGAAACCGGCCACAGTTTATCCACAGTCAGTGACTCAGGGTTCTCAACAGGTTTTTGTAGTCCTCCGCGATGCGGTTGTCCGTCTCTTTCAGTTCCTGGATCTTGCGGGTGGCATAGAGTACCGTGGTGTGGTCCTTGCCACCGAATGCCTGGCCGATCTCGGGCAGGCTGTGGTTGGTGAGCTCCTTGGCCAGGGTCATGGCCATCTGCCGCGGCCGGGCGATGGTGCGGCTGCGGTTTTTCGAGAGCATGTCGGAGCTGCGGATCTTGTAGTACTCGGCCACCACCTTCTGGATGTTCTCGATGGTGATCTGCTTGTCCTGGGCGGCGATGAGATCACGCAGGGCGTCCTTGGCGAACTCCAGGGTGATGGGCCGGCCGGTGAATTGGGCGTTGGCCACCACCCTTCTCAGGGCGCCCTCCAGCTCGCGGATGTTGGAGCGCACCCGCTGGCCGATGAAGAAGGCCACCTCGCTGGGCAGCTCCACCCCGAAGAGCTTCTGTGCCTTGTTCATGAGGATGGCCACCCGGGTCTCCAGGTCCGGTGGCTCGATGGCCACGGTGAGCCCCCAGCCAAAGCGGGACTTGAGCCGGTCCTCCAGTCCGTCCACCTCCTTGGGAAAGCGGTCGCTGGTGAGAATGATCTGCTGCTGGGACTCGAAGAGGGCGTTGAAGGTGTGGAAGAATTCCTCTTGCGAACGCTCCTTGCCGGCGAAGAACTGGACGTCGTCGATGAGCAGGGCGTTCACCGAGCGCATGCGCTGCTTGAAAGCATCAATGGTGTTGTGCTGCAGCGCTTTCACCATCTCCGAGACGAAACCCTCGGAGTGGAGGTAGAGCACCTTGTAGTGGGGCCGGTGTTCCGCGATGAGGTTACCGATGGCGTGGAGCAGGTGGGTCTTGCCCAGGCCGGTGCCGCCGTAGATGAAGAGGGGGTTGTAGGCCTTGCCGGGCGACTCGCCGATCTGGATGCCGGCGGCGCGCGCCAGCTGGTTGGACTTCCCTTCCACGTAGTTGTCGAAGGTGAAACTCCGGTTGATGTTGATGAGTAAGTCCTCACTTTCACTTCGTGAGGCGGAAGAAACGGGTTTTTCCTGGCTGGAGTGGGCAGGGCCGAGGGCGGCCGCCGCCGGCTTGCGGCGCTCCAGGGAACCGATCTCCAGGTTGACCCGCAGTGCACCCTGGGGATCGTACTCTTCCAGGAACTCCTGGATGCGGGAGAGGTAGTGCTTGCGCACCCAGTCGAGGACAAAGGCGTTGGGGGCGTAGAGCCGCAGCTTGCCCGCCGGCTGCTCCTCGGGACACTGCAGGGGCCGGATCCAGGTGTTGAACTGCTGCGCCGGAAGTTCGCTCTCCAGTCGTGCCAGGCAATAGTTCCAGTGTTCCATCTCGTTCTGTGGGCCCGGATTCCAGTGTGATTTCAAGTGTTTGTTTTGTAATGGATTTTCCAGGTATTCCAGACGCAGGCAGGGTTCTGCGAAGGGGGGTCCGGAAGCTGGGGAGACTCCAGAGTTTACTCTTCCGGAAAGAAGTTATCCACAGCAAAATTCTTCCCCGGTTCGAGGCCTGGAACGGGGTAAAATCCAGGGGAAGATGAGTACCAGGACCTACAGCAGGCCCCCCAAGTCGCTGCTGCGCAAGGTGGGCCGCGCCATCGCCGATTTCGACATGATCCGGGAGGGAGACCGGCTCCTGCTGGGGGTCTCCGGCGGCAAGGACTCCCTGAGCCTGCTGCAGCTCCTCTGCCACCTGCAGACCTATGCGCCGGTGCGGTTCGATCTCGGCGTGCTCACCGTGGATCCCGAGATCGAGGGGTTCGATCCCTCGCCCCTGGTGGACTACTACCGGGACCTCGGGGTGCCCCACCACTACGTGCGCCAGCCCATCATGGAGGAGGCGAAGGCGCACATGAGCGGCGACTCCTTCTGCGCCTATTGCGCGCGCATGAAGCGCGGCATCATGTACACCACCTGCAGGAAGGAGGGCTACAACGTGTTGGTGCTGGCCCAGCACCTGGACGACCTGGCCGAGAGCCTGCTCATGTCCCTCTTCCACGGTGGCCAGCTGCGCACCATGAAGGCCCACTACCTCAACGACGCCGGGGACATCCGCATCATCCGTCCCCTGGTCTACGCGCGCGAGACCCAGACCGCCGCCTTCGCCGCCCGTGCCGGCCTGCCGGTGGTGCCCGACTCCTGCCCCGCCTGCTTCAGCGCCCCCACCCGGCGCCAGCACATGAAGCAGCTGCTGGCACGGGAGGAGAAGGAGAACCCCCAGCTCTTTCCCAACCTGCTCCACGCCATGCGGCTGCTCATGCTGGAGGGCGGCATCCCCGAGTGAGCGGGTGCACGCCTCGTCAGGGCTCGAGGAGTTCCACCTTCACCTCGATGGGTTCCTGGCGCTCCACGCTGCCGGTGGAATAGCGGGTGATGCCGCCGCCGCTCCCCTGTCGGCGCTGCGTGGTGCCGCCGATGGGGATCCATTCCCCCAGCCGCCCGGTGACGTGGGTGGTCATCTCCTGGATGTGGTGGCTGCGCGGAGTGCCGGTAGGCTCCGCGGCGAAGGGGGAGATCTCCAGGGTCACCCGGTCGCCGTTGATCCAGGGAGTGACGTAGAAACCGCTGGTGACGTCATGGTACTGCTCCTCCACCCGGTACCTGCCCCAGGGATCGACGCTCCGGGTGAGGGTGGGCACCGACAACCCCGACTGGATGAAGGCGGGCATTCCCTCGGTGGTACGGACGTAGCGCTCGGCGTCGGTGGACCACTGCTTCCGGTTCGCCTGCACCCGGGCCTCGACCCCCTTCCCCGGCCCGGGCCGGCCGATCACCACGGTGCCCTTCTCGCCCACCGGCACCCTCCCCTGCACGTCGGCGCCACGGCGAGTCGACACCCCCGCACCACCCTGGCGCACGGCAATGCGCAGCTGCCGCGGCACCCGGTCGAAGCGCTGGATGACCTTCTTCAGCTCCGCCAGGTTCTCCGGCGAGGTGCGGATCACCAGCTGGCCGTTCATGCCGGCGACGGTGCCCCCCTCCTCCACGAAGGGGCGCAGCAGGGGCACCATCCGCTCCACCGTCTGGTGTTTCAGTGGAATGATCTCCAGGGAGGGATCGGCCAGGGCGACGGGAACAAACAGGACGAGCAATGCCAATACCAGGAACGGGCTGTGAACGGCACTCCACGGCCCGCAGACCGGGCGGTGCCCGTGAAGCCTCCGGCGCTGCGGCTCATCTTTCCCGTGGCGGGGCGGATGGAGTCGCTGCGCTCCGGCCATCCGCCTTTTCCCGCCACGGGAAAGGCCTCCGCGGGTCGGCTTTACGCACACCGCCCGGTCTGCTCTGTCATCCATCTCATTCCACCGTTTTTTCAGACTCGTCACCTGCCGGTCCCTCCCTTCTTCTGCAGTATAATGCCCCTTTGCTCCCGTCGCCCGTACCCATGACTTCGCGCATCCGCGAAATTCCCTACAACTACACCTCCTTTTCCGACCGCGAGATCACCATCCGCTTCCTGGGAGAGGAGAACTGGCGCCTCATCGAGGAGCTGCGCGGCAGCCGTCGCACGGGCCGTTCTGCGCGCATGCTCTTCGAGGTGCTGGGCGACATGTGGGTGGTGGAGCGAAATCCCTACCTCCAGGACGACCTGCAGCAGAACACCGATCGCCGCAATGCCCTGGTCCACGCCCTGAATCACCGGCTGGACCAGTTCGAGGCGCGCCTCAACGAGAACGAGAAGGCGGCCCGCCTGCTGCAGGCGGCGCGCGAGGCGGTGGACCGCTTCGCCAACCGGTTCGGCGCCGACCTCCACCTTCGCAGCCGCATCCGCCAGGCCCTTGAGGGGATCACCCGCGCCGACAACATCGACTTCTCAGGGCTGGCACGGGTCTCCCACGCCACCGACGCCACCGACTGGCGGGTGGAGCTCCCCTTCGTGGTCATCTCCCCCGACCGCGAAGAGGAGGTGGCACCCATCGTGCGCGCCTGCATCGACCTGGGGCTCACCCTCATCCCGCGGGGCGGCGGCACCGGCTACACCGGCTCGGCCGTGCCCCTGGAGGCCCACTCGGCGGTGATCAACACCGAGAAGCTGGAGTTCCTCTCCGGCATCGAAGAGGTGGCGCTGCCCGGCGTGGAGGGCACCGTGCCCACGGTGCGCGCCGGCGCCGGCGTGGTCACCCGGCGCGTCTCCGAGCTGGCCGAGCGCCACGGCTTCGCCTTCGCCGTGGATCCCACCTCCCAGGACGCCTCCACCATCGGCGGCAACATCGCCATGAACGCCGGTGGTAAGAAGGCGGTGCTCTGGGGCACCACCCTGGACAACCTCGCCTCCTGGCGCATGGTCACCCCCGACGGAAACTGGCTGGAGGTGGAGCGGCTGGACCACAACCTGGGCAAGATCCACGAGCAGGAGTTGGTGCGATTCCGCCTCTCGCGCTTCCACCCCGACGGCCGCACCCCCCTGGGGGAGCCCGAGATCCTGGAGATCCCCGGCCGACGCTTCCGCAAGGTCGGCCTGGGCAAGGACGTCACCGACAAGTTCCTCTCCGGCCTGCCGGGCGTGCAGAAGGAGGGGTGCGACGGCCTGATCACCTCCGCCCGCTTCATCCTCCACCGCATGCCGCGCCACGCGCGCACCCTCTGCCTGGAGTTCTTCGACCCCGACGTGGCGCGGGCGGTGCCGGCCATCGTCGAGGTGCGCGACCACGTCCAGGGCCTGACCGGGGTGGACGTGCTCGGACTGGAGCACCTGGACGAGCGCTACGTGAAGGCGGTGAACTACGCCACCAAGGCGGCACGGCGCGAGCGGCCCAAGATGGTGTTGCTGCTGGACCTGGTCTCCGACGACGAGGCGGCCCTGGCCCACGCCGCCGACGAGGTGGTGGCCCTGGCCACGGCCCGCGGCGGCGAGGGGTTCATCGCCGCCAGCCCCGAGGCGCGCCGCCGCTTCTGGCTCGACCGGGCCCGCACCGCCGCCATCTCCGCCCACACCAACGCCTTCAAGATCAACGAGGACGTGGTCATCCCCCTCGAGCGGCTGGGCGACTACAGCCGCGGCATCGAGGCGCTCAACATCGAGCAGTCCATCCGCAACAAGCTGCGCATCATGGAGGCGGTGCGCGGGTTCCTGGAGGGCGACCTCGAGGAATTCTGCCGCTGCGACGAGATGGACCGCTCGGAGGAGAGCCGCCGCATCTTCGCCGACAAGCGGGCGACGGTGCTCGCCATCCTGGAGGAGACGGCCAGCCGCTGGCAGCGCATCCTCGAGCGGCTGGAGGAGCCGGCGGAGAAACACCTGGAGCTGCTCACCGGGGCCGAGCGGGCGCGCATCCGGGAGGGGGATGCCCTCCTCGACCTGATGCTGCGGCGCGACCTGCGCCAGAGCTACCGCGCCGAGGTGGAGCAGCGCATCAAGGAGATCTTCTCCGGCGAGGAGCTGGCGCCCCTGCGCGACGAGCTGGACCGCATCCACGCCCGTATCCGGGACAGCCGCCTCTTCATCGCCCTGCACATGCACGCCGGCGACGGCAACGTGCACACCAACATCCCGGTCCACTCCCACGATTACGCCATGCTCCATGAGGCCGAAAGGCTGGTGGACCGCGTCATGGAACTGGCCCGTTCCCTGGGCGGGGTCATCTCCGGCGAGCACGGCATCGGCCTGACCAAGATCCAGTACCTGGAGGAGGAGAAACTGGCCGACTTCAAGGCCTACAAGCGGCGCGTGGATCCCGAGGGCCACTTCAACCGGGGCAAGCTGCTGCCCGGCTCCGGCCTGGAGGGCGCCTACACCCCCTCGCTGCGACTGGTGCAGCAGGAGGCGATCATCCTGGAGGAGAGCGAGCTGGGCGCCCTCAACGACGACATCCGCCACTGCCTGCGCTGCGGCAAGTGCAAACCGGTGTGCCAGACCCACGTGCCGCGCGCCAACCTGCTCTACTCGCCGCGCAACAAGATCCTGGCCACCGGCCTCATCATCGAGGCCTTCCTTTACGAGGAGCAGACCCGGCGCGGTCTCTCCCTGCGCCACTTCGAGGAGATGAACGACGTGGCCGACCACTGCACCGTCTGCCACAAGTGCCTCGTTCCCTGCCCGGTGAACATCGACTTCGGCGAGGTGACGGTGCGCATGCGCCGCATCCTCACCGAGCGCGGCCAGAAGCGCTTCAGCCCCGGCGGTGCCGCGGCCCTGGCCTTCCTCAACGCCACCCGCCCGCGTACCGTGCGCTGGCTGCGCCGGCTGCTGGCGCAGTGGGGCTTCCGCGGCATCACCCTGGGCCACCGGGCCTTCCGCGCCCTGGGCCTGCTGCGCGACAGCGACCGGCCGCCCCACGGCACCACGGGCAGGATGACGCTCTCCACCCAGGTGGTGGAGCTGGTGCGCCGGCCCATCGAGGTGGAGCTTCCGAAGGTGACCTGGCGCACCGCCTGGGGACTGGAGGGCGCCACCCAGGTGCCGGTGCTGCGCGACCCGAAGGTGCCCAGCATCGACGCCGAGACCGTCTTCTACTTTCCCGGCTGCGGCTCCGAGCGGCTCTTCTCCGACATCGGCCTGGCCACCATCGCCATGCTCTACGAGCACGGTGCCGAGGTGGTGCTGCCGCCCGGCTATCTCTGCTGCGGCTATCCCCAGAGTGCCGCTGGCCAGCACCGCAAGGGACGCGAGATCACCACCGCCAACCGGGTCCTCTTCCACCGGGTGGCCAACACCCTCAACTACCTGGACATCCGCACCGTACTGGTCTCCTGCGGCACCTGCATCGACCAGCTGCTCCAGTACCAGTTCGAGCAGATCTTCCCGGGCTGCCGCCTGATGGACATCCACGAGTGGCTGCTGGAGAAGGGGGTGGCCCTCGACGGCAGCCAGGCCACCGAGTACCTCTTCCACGATCCCTGCCACTCCCCCATGAAGCGCCACGACCCGCTCCGGGTGGCCGGCGGCCTCATGGGCAAGGCGGTCACCCTCTCCGACCGGTGCTGCGGCGAGTCGGGTACCCTGGGCACCACCCGCCCCGACATCGCCACCCAGATCCGCTTCCGCAAGGCGGAAGAGCTGAGAAAAGGCATTGCAGAACTTGGCGATGCACCGAAGCGAATACTCACTTCCTGCCCCGCCTGCCAGCAGGGACTGCTCAAGTACAAGGAAGAGACGGGGCTGGAGACCGACTACCTGGTGGTGGAACTGGCCCGGCACAAGCTGGGAGAGGGCTGGCAGCAGACCTTCGTGAAGCGGGTGCTGGAGGAAGGGGGCATCGAGAAGGTGCTGCTGTAGGAGCGGCACCCCCGCCGCGAACATTCTGCCGGGGCCCTCCCGCACCATTTCGCGGATCGGGATATGTTGCTCCGGGTCTACCTTTCCATCGAAGGGGTGCGCAAGAAATGAAACGGATGGTACTTCTCCTCCTGCTTCTCTCCGCATTGTCCGGCTGCAGTGGCCTGGTTCCGGACTACCGTGGCGAGGACGCCGGCTACCGCCTGGTCCTAAACCGGCCCGTCGCCGTGCCGCCGGAGCGGACCCGGGTCTTCATCCAGGGAGGCCGTATCACCGGCACCGCCTTCGACAGCTACGAGGTGAGCTGCAACCTCGAGGTGCGCAAGCTGGCGGACCATGAGCGGCGCATCGAGCCCGACACCTTCGTGGTGACCCGGGTACAGGAGTTCTTCGAGGAGGTGGCCGACACCGGCTGGAGGCCGGTTCAGCTGGCTTCACTGGAGCTGGCCGGCGCGGCCTTCGACTCCAGTCCCGCCGACATCTTCCGCGGCTGGCACTTCTGGCTCCACTCGGACCAGCAGCCCGACGTGATGCGCCTCACCTGCCGGGGCGTCTTCGCCGCGCCCTGGGAGGCCCGCACGCCCACTTATGAGGAGATCGTCGCCACCCTGGGCGAGGTGGCCACCCTCAAACCGCTGGCCGAGACCATCCAGCCGGGAACCTGGTAGGAGCGGCGCCCCGAGGCCCCGGCCGGAGGGGTCAGCGCTGACATCCGGGGCAGAAATAGCACGCCTGCCCGCCCTGCTTCTCCAGCGTGATGGTCTCGCCGCAGCGATAGCAGGGCAGGCCGGCACGGCGGAAGACGTGGAAGCGGTACTCCTCGAAGGGTACGCCCTGCGCCGCCAGCCGCTCGGCCCGTTCCAGGTCGTTGGTGATACCCCCGGTGCGGTAGGACTGGCGGGAGAGCTGCAGAATGCGTCCCGCCAAAGCCATCAGGCCGCCGATGTCCAGGTCGCGGGGTCGCATGCGGGGGTGCAGTCCGGCGCAGTGGAGGATCTCGCAGCGGAGGTAGTTGCCCAGCCCCGCCACGAAGGACTGGTCGGTGAGCAGCAAGCCGAGGCGGCGGCCATGGAAAGGCCTGGCCAGCAGCCGGTTGACGAGGGTCTCCAGGGTGGTGGCGCTGTCCAGCACGTCGGGACCGAGCTTCTTCAGGAAGGGATGCCGGCCGAGCTCGTCGGTGAGCCACACCTCGATGTCCGAGGCGCTATAGAGGAGCGCCCAGGCCTCGTCGGTATGGATAGCCAGCCGCAGCTGCCGCCCGCTCCTGGGAAGCTCGCCGGGCCGGGTGATCACCCAGCGGCCGTAGAGCTGGTTGTGGCTGTAGAGGCTGTAGTCGTTCTCCAGGTGGGTGAGCAGCGCCTTGCCGTGGCTCTCCAGGCTGCTGATGCGCACGCCGTCGAAGCGGCCGTTCCACCGCTCCAGCGCAGGCAGGTGGAACTCGATGCGCTGCGCCCTGCGGCCTTCCAGGACGGCGGCCAGGCGGTCGCGGATGCGACGGATTTCGGGTCCTTCGGGCAATTCAGTCGATGAAGTTGGAGAGGAACTGGGCGGTAATGGTGTCCATGCTGTTGACGTGCATGGTGAACCACCGGGGCCAGCGTGTGAACACGAACTCCCGCAGCGGTTCGAGTTCGCGCGTTTCCAGCCAGCGCGACTGGAGGCCCCGGATCTCCTCCAGCACCGTGGCGTGCTCCTGGGCGTGCACGGGATAGGGCGGGAAACCGTACTCCTGCATGAGCCGGTTCTCCCGGTCGAAGTGGGTCTCGGTGTGGGTGATCCAGTGTTCGAGGGCCTGGTCGATGGCAGCCGTGTCCGGTTCGCCCGCCTCCGCCTGCCGGATCAGGCTTCCCAGTCGGTTCACCAGCTCCACCTCCTCCTCGTGGGTCCGGTTCATGGAGTCCACGGCCACCCGGGGGATCTCGTCCACCTTCAAGACCACAGTATCGGCGTTCATCGACTCCTCATCTCGGAATGGCATCGTCGGACAACCCTACTCTTTGTCCTTGAATCAGGTCAAGCACGGCCCGCCGCAGCCGGCGCTCGGCCTCGCCTTTTCCCGAAAGACCCCAGTGTCCGGCCACCTCGGGCCAGGCGCGCCGCTGGAGCACCTTTATCAACAACAGCTGCTGCCGTGGATCTT
>JALWGP010000138.1 GCA_027038775.1 Sedimenticola sp.
CAGTCAGGTCACCCCGCGGATCGAGGCCCAGGTGGTGGCCCGTCATGCCCGCCTGGGTGACCAGGTGAGAAAGAACCAACCCCTGGTGACCCTCTCCTCCGCCGACATGGCCGAGGCCCAGGGCGCGCTCATCATCGCCGCCCGGGACTGGCAGCGGGTGAAGAACCTGGAACCGGAGCTGGTCTCCGAGCAGACCCGACTGGAAAGCCGCGTGGCCTACCAGCAGGCCTGGGCCAAACTACTGGCCTACGGCATGCAGCCGGAACAGATCCAGATTCTTGTAAAAAAGGGGGACGTGAGCCGTGCCGATGGCAGCTTCACCCTCCTCTCCCCCCAGGCGGGCACCGTGATCCGGGACCACTTCGTGGTAGGCCAGATGGTGGAGCCGGGGGATCTGCTGTTCGAGATCACTGACGAATCCACCATCTGGGTCGAGGCCCATGTCAATCCGCGCCTGGCGCACCGGATAAAAGTGGGCGCGCCGGCCCGGGTACAGGCGGGCGACAGCTGGATCGAAGGCCGGGTGGCGCAGATCCACCACAGCCTGGACGAAACCACCCGCACCATCGCCGTGCGCCTGGAGATTCCCAATCGGGACGATCTGTTACATCCAGGCCAGTTCGTGACCGCACGTATCGCGGTGGGTGAGTCCGACCACCCGGTGCTGGCGCTGCCGCTGGAGGCGGTATTGCGCAGCCCCGACGGCGACTGGCAGGTGTTCGTGGAGAAAGAGGCGGGCGAGTTCGAGCCCGTGGAGGTGGAACTGGTGCGGCAGCTGCCCGGCATCGCGGTAATCGAGGGCCTGCCGCCCGGCACCCCCGTGGTTACCCGCGGCGCTTTCTTCGTACAGTCCGAACTGGCCAAGTCCGGCTTCGCGGTCCACAACCATTGATCCGGAGATGACGACATGCTGAACAGACTCATCGACTGGTCGGTGGCGAACCGGCTGCTGGTGTTGCTCGGCCTGGTGGGGGCGCTCGCCACCGCCGCCATGCTGATCCCGAAACTCAACCTGGACGCCTTCCCCGACGTCACCAACGTCCAGGTCCAGATCAACACCGAGGCCGAGGGCCTGGCCGCGGAGGAGGTGGAGCAGCTCATCACCTATCCCATCGAGGCGGTGATGTACGCCCTGCCCGACGTGGAGGAGGTGCGCTCCATCTCCAAGACCGGGCTCTCGGTGATCACGGTGGTGTTCAAGGAGGGCACCGACATCTACTTCGCCCGCCAGCTGGTGTTCGAACGCCTGCAGGCGGCGCGCGAGGAGATCCCCGAGGGCGTGGGCACGCCGGAGATGGGCCCCAACACCTCGGGCCTGGGACAGGTGTACCAGTACATCCTGCGTTCGGAGGACCCGAAGTACGACGCCACCGCCCTGCGCAGCCTCAACGACTGGGTGGTGAAGCTGCTGCTGTTGCCGGTGGACGGCGTGACCGACGTCCTCTCCTACGGCGGCGAGGTGCGCCAGTACCAGGTGCAGCTGGACCCGCGCAAGCTGCTCTCCTTCGGCCTGAGCGTGGACGAGATCGCCGAGGCGATCGAGGCCAACAACCGCAACGCCGGCGGCTGGTACCTGGACCGCGGCGGCGAACAGCTGGTGATCCGCGGGGTCGGCTGGGTGCGTCCCGGCGAGGACGGCCTGCAGGACATCCGCGACATCCCGCTCAAGGAACAGGATGGCGTGGTGGTGCGCGTGGGCGACGTGGCGCGCGTGGTCTTCGGCGGCGAGATCCGCCAGGGCGCGGTGACCATGACCCGACGCGACGCCGACGGCAATCCCGAACCGCTGGGCGAAGTGGTGGCCGGCATCGTGCTCAAGCGCCTGGGCGCCAACACCAAGGCCACCATCGACGCGGTCAAGGAGCGCCTGCCAGCCATACAGCAGGCGCTGCCCAAGGGGGTAACCATCGAATCCTTCTACGACCAGGGCGACCTGGTGGAGCGCGCCGTGGACACCGTGAGCCGCGCCCTCATCGAGGCCTTCGTGCTGATCGTGGTGGTGCTGCTGTTGTTCCTGCTCAACCTGCGCGCCACCCTGCTGGTGCTGATCTCGGTCCCGCTGTCGGTGGGCCTGGCGCTGGCGGCCATGAGCTACTGGGGGCTGTCAGCCAACCTGATGTCCCTGGGCGGCCTGGCGATCGCCATTGGCATGATGGTGGACGGATCGGTGGTGATGATGGAGAACATTTTCAAGCACCTCTCGCACCCCGACCCCAGCCACGAGGAACAGGTGAAGCGTGAGATTGCGCCCGGCGTTCCCGATCCCTTCGACACCGCACACGACCGGCACGGTATTCCGTTGCGCATCCAGGAGGCGGCGCGCGAGGTGGGCCGCCCGGTGTTCTATGCGGTGATCATCATCATCGTGGTATTCGCGCCCCTGTTTACCCTGGAAGGCGTGGAAGGCAAGCTGTTCCAGCCGATGGCCATCTCCATCGTACTGGCGATGCTCACCTCGCTGATCGTGGCCCTGGTGGTGATGCCGGCACTCGCCACCTACAGCTTCCGGCGTGCCGTGAAGCACCGCGAGAGTCCGCTGTTTCGTCCTCTGGAATGGTTCTACCGCAACACCCTGGGGCTGGCGCTCAAGGGACGCTGGCTGGTGGTGATCGTGGCGGTGGGCATGCTCGCCGGCGCACTGGCGCTGCTGCCGCGGCTCGGCACCGAGTTCGTGCCGGAACTGGAGGAAGGCACCATCAACATCCGTGTCACCCTGGCCCCGTCCGCCAGCCTGGACACCTCGCTGAAGGTGGCCGCGGAGCTGGAGAAGCGCCTGATGCAGTTCCCCGAGGTGACCTACGCCTCCAGTCGCATCGGTCGTGCCGAGCTGGGTGGCGATCCGGAACCGGTCTCCAACGTGGAGATCTATGTCGGTCTCAAACCCGTGGAGGAATGGACCACGGCCTCCAACCGCTTCGAGCTGCAGAAGAAGTTCCAGGAGGCCCTCTCGGTACATCCGGGCCTGCTGTTCACCTTCTCCCAGCCCATCGCCACCCGCGTGGACGAGCTGCTCTCGGGGGTCAAGGCCCAGCTCGCCATCAAGCTGTTCGGCCCGGACCTGGAGGTGCTGGCCGAGAAAGGCAAGGCCATCGAGCAGCTGGCGCGCAAGGTACGGGGCACCCGTGACGTGGAAATGGAGCAGATCGCCGGCGAGGCGCAACTGGTGGTGCGTCCGAAGCGCGAGGTGCTGGCCCGCTACGGCATCCCGGTGGCCCAGGTGATGGACCTGGTCTCCGACGGCATCGGCGGCACCGAGGCGGGCCAGGTGATCCGCGGCAACGAGCGCTACGACATCTACGTGCGCCTGGCGCCCGAGTTCCGAAAGGACGTGGAGAGCCTGCGCCAGCTGGTGCTGCAGGCACCCGGCGGCGCCTGGGTACGCCTGGGCGAGGTAGCCAAAGTGGCCATCGAATCCGGTCCCCCGCAGATCCGCCGCGACGACGTGCAGCGCCGGGTGGTGATCCAGTCCAACGTCGAAGGCCGCGACATGGGCGGCCTGGTGAAGGAGTTGCGTGAACGCATCGCCAGCGAGATCGACCTGCCGCCGGGCTACTCGGTGGTGTTCGGCGGCCAGTTCGAGAACCAGGAGCGCGCCCAGAAGCGCCTGATGATCGTGGTGCCGCTGTCGCTGGGGCTGATCTTCCTGCTGCTCTACTTCGCTTTCCACTCGGTGGGCCAGGCACTGCTCATCATGATCAACGTACCCCTGGCCCTCATCGGCGGCATCGTGGCGCTCTACGTTACCGGCCAGTACCTCTCGGTGCCCGGTTCCATCGGCTTCATCGCCCTCTTCGGCGTGGCGGTGCTCAACGGCGTGGTGATGGTGAACGCCATCAACCAGAACGTGGAAGCGGGCGAGCCGCTGCGGGAGGCGGTGTTCCGCGGGGCGCTGTCCCGCCTGAGGCCGGTGCTCATGACGGCCTCCATCGCCGCCCTGGGCCTGATCCCCATGCTGCTCGCCACCGGCGTGGGCTCGGAGGTGCAGCGGCCCTTGGCCACGGTGGTGGTGGGGGGCCTGGCCTCGAGCACCCTGCTCACGCTCTACGTGCTGCCGACGCTGTACGGGTTCTTCTCACGGGGGGTGAAATGAGCGACTGCGGCTGCGAAATCGAGATCAAGGACCGGGAACAGGGCCGGGTGCTCTGGCTGTTGCTGGCCATCAATGCGTTGATGTTCGTGCTGGAGCTGACGGTGGGCTGGGTTGCCCAGTCCACCGGCCTCATCGCCGATTCGCTGGACATGCTGGCCGACGCCGCCGTCTATGGCATCGGGCTTTGGGCGGTGGGCAGGAGCCTGCGGCACAAGGCCCGCGCCGCCCTGTTCAGCGGCTGGGCCCAGGCCGG
>JALWGP010000139.1 GCA_027038775.1 Sedimenticola sp.
GCCCGACCTTGCACCCATCCAAAAAAAGGCGCAGGATTGACAGGCCCTCCCCGAACGGGAGAGGCCGCGCAATGATAACGACACCAAAGGAAGCAGCAGCACCGCATGACACCCCAGGCACTCGAACCCCTTCGCAACCACATCCGTTCCCGCGTCATCGGCCAGCAGAACCTCATCGACGGCATGCTCATCTGCCTGCTGGCGGATGGTCACCTGCTGGTTGAAGGCATGCCGGGACTGGCCAAGACCACCGCCGTGAACGCCCTCTCCGAGGGCATCGAGGGCGACTTCCACCGGGTCCAGTTCACCCCGGACCTGCTTCCCTCGGACCTGGTGGGCACCGACATTTACCGCCACGAGAAGGCCGAGTTCGAGTTCCGTCCCGGCCCCCTGTTCCACAACATCCTTCTCGCCGACGAGGTGAACCGGGCGCCGGCCAAGGTGCAGGCGGCGCTGCTGGAGGCGATGGGCGAGCGGCAGATCACCGTGGGCCAGAAGACCTACCGGCTGCCGGAGCTCTTCATGGTGCTGGCCACCCAGAACCCGGTGGAACAGGAGGGCACCTATCAGCTGCCCGAGGCCCAGCTCGACCGCTTTCTCATGCAGGTGGTGGTGGGCTACCCCACCCACGTCGAGGAGCTGGAGATCCTGGAGCTCGACCACAACCGCCAGCAGGCGGTGGAGACCCCGCCGCCCGACCCCATCCCCCAGTCGGCCCTTTTCTCCATGCGCAAGTCGGCGGCCGAGGTCTACCTCGATCCCAAGCTCAACCGCTACATCGTGGACCTGGTGCAGGCCACCCGCAATCCCGGCCTCTACGACAAGGAGATGGCCCGCTGGATCCGCTTCGGGGCCTCACCCCGGGCCACCCTGGCGCTGGCCCGCTGCGCCCGCGCCCGCGCCTGGCTGGACGACGAGGAGTTCGTCTCACCGGGCCACATCCAGAAGATCGCCCCGGACATCCTGCGCCACCGGGTGCTGCTCAGCTTCGAGGCGGAGGCGGAAGGGATCACTGCCGACGACGTGATCGAACGGCTGCTCTCGCTGGTGGCCATTCCCTAGCAAGGTGATGAAGTTTCCAGCAGACTGGACCTGGGAAAGTTCCAGCATGGTGCCAAGGACGGGAGCCATCCTTCCCGGCAGGAACGCCGTGAATCCATCCATGGAGGCTTCGCGGCGGCATCCCTGCCGCCGAGATCCCGCCGGGAAGGAAGGCTCCCCTCCTCGAGGGTCGCAGCAGAAATCCCGTTGGACTGAATCCCGACCGACATTTCTCTCTCTCCCCTCGTCCGCTCTCTG
The DNA here is from genome assembly GCA_027038775.1 of Sedimenticola sp. Lineage (GTDB taxonomy): Bacteria > Pseudomonadota > Gammaproteobacteria > Chromatiales > Chromatiaceae > Thiolapillus. The sequence continues at coordinate 1,300 of JALWGP010000139.1, forward strand.
CCTTCGCCCATGAGCCTGCAGCCCGTACTCGACGACCTGCTGGAACTGCGTCACCAGGCCCACGCCCTGGGCATGGCCTCGCACCACCTGGTCAACTCCTCTTTCGCCGGCCTCTACGCCTCGGTCTTCCGCGGCCAGGGGCTCAACTTCGAGGAGGTGCGCGAGTACCACGAGGGCGACGACATCCGTAACATGGACTGGAAAGTCACCGCCCGCACCGGCGACCCCCACCTCAAGGTGTTCCGCGAGGAACGCGAGCGCAGCGTCATGCTCTGCGTGGACAAGGGGCCGCACATGGACTTCGGCACCCGCGGCACTTTCAAGTCGATCCAGGCGGCGAAGGCGGCGGCGCTGCTGGGCTGGGCCGCCAACCACCTCCACGATCGCGTGGGCGGCGTGCTCTTCGGCGACCCGCGCTGTGAGGACCGCTACTTCCGCGCCACCAAGGACCGGCGCGCGCTCTGGCGCCTGCTCAACGCGCTCACCACCGAGCCGGAGCAGTGCGACACCGCGCACGGCTCCGGCACCCTGCCCGAGATCCTGCGCAAGGCGAGCCAGGGCATCGGCACCGGCGGCTTGGTCTTCGTCGTCGCCGACTTCAACCTCGACCCCGCCGAACTGAAGCAGCCCCTCTCCCAGCTCTGCCAGCACCACTCGGCGGTGCTGGTGCCCATCGACGATCCTGCGGAGCGGGAGCTGCCCGACATGGGCACCGTACTCTTTCACGGCCCCGACGGCGGACTGCTGGAAGTGGACACCTCCGACGAGCACGCCCGCCAGGCCTACCGCGAGGCCTGGGAGAACCGCCGCAACCGGCTGGTACAGCTGGCCAACAGCCTGGGCGTGGCGGTGATCCCGGTGTGGACCCACGAGGAGGTGCACGGCGCGCTGATGCGCGGCCTGGAACGCCGCCTGCGCATGAGGGCCTTCCTGTGAACGAGGCCCTCGTGGCGCGCATGCGCGACATCCACGAACTGCCGCCCCCCTCCTGGTGGCCGCCGGCAGCCGGCTGGTGGCTGGTGGCCCTGGCGGTGGCCGCGGCAACCACGCTGCTCTGGCTGGGCATCCGCAGCCTGCGGCGCTACCCTCCGGGCAGCTGGCACCGCGATGCGCGCAACCAGCTCCTCGCCTTGCGCCGCCTCACCGGCCAGCTCACCCCCGAGCAGAGCATCCGCGAGCTCTCCGAGCTGATGCGCCGCATCGCCGTGGCCCGGGTGGGCCGGGAGGAGGCCGCCGGCCTCAGCGGCGAGGCGTGGCTCGCCTGGCTGGAGGAGAAGGACCCCGAGCAGTTCCCCTGGCGCCGCGAGGGCGAGGCGCTGGTCACCTCCGCCTACGCCCCGCCCGGCAAGTGCCCGGTGAGCACGGAGCAGGTGAACCGTCTCATCGAGGCGGCCCTGGTCTGGGCCAGGAGGAACCCGAAATGATCCGCTTCCAGTGGCCCTGGATGGTCCTGCTCCTGCTGCTGCCCACGCTCCAGTGGCTGCTGGCCCGGCGGCGCCTGGGCGCCCTCGACGACTACCGGCAGCGCCGCACCACCCTCCTCTACCCTTCCCTGGCACGGCTGGAAGCGGTCTTCCGGGGCCAGCGGCCCGGCCTCAGCCGGGGCTCCCTCCTCCAGTTCCTGCTCACGGCGCTCCTCTGGCTGGGGCTGACCCTGGCACTCATGCGTCCCCAGTGGCTCCAGCCCTACACCGACGAGAAGGTGGAGGGCTACGACCTGATGCTGGCGGTGGACGCCTCCCACTCCATGGAGGCACTGGACTTCACCGTGAACGGCCAGCAGGTGAGCCGCATGCAGGTGGTGAAGGGGGTCATGGGCCGCTTCATCGAGCAGCGCGAGGGAGACCGCGTGGGACTCGTCATCTTCGGCAATCAGGCCTTCGTGCTCTCCCCGCTGACCCTCGACCGGCGCATGGTGCGCCAGCTCCTCGACAACCTGGTGCCGCGCATCGCGGGCGACGGCACCGCGATGGGCGACGCCATCGGCCTGGGCATCAAGAAGCTGCGCGAACGGCCGCCCGGCTCGCGGGTGCTGATCCTGGTGGCGGACGGCGAGAACACCGCCGGCACCATTCCGCCCATCGAAGCGGCGAGGCTGGCGGCCGCCGAAGGCGTGCGCATCTACGCCATCGGCGTGGGCAGCCACCAGGAGGAGGTACCCATCATCGAGGAGGGCCGGCTGGTCTACCGCTCCGACCTGGGCTTCGACGAGGCCACCATGAAGCGGATCGCCGAGGCCACCGGCGGCGCCTACTTCCGCGCCAGTGACGCCAACGCCCTGGAAGAGATCTCGCGGCGCATCAACGAGCTGGAGAAGAGCAAGGCGGAGTCGCGCACCATCTGGGTGCCCCGTCCCCTCTACCGCTGGCCCCTGGGCGTGGCACTGCTGAGCCTGCTCCTGCTGGGGCTCTTCCCGGGCGGGCGCTGGCGGTTGCCGTCGGGGAGGTTCCATGGCTGAGAGCGGTTTCCACTTCGCCCAGCCCTTGTGGTTCTGGCTGCTGCTGGTGATCCCCGCGGCAGTCGCCTGGCTCGTCTTCAGCCGTCCCGCGCGGCAGCGCGGCCGCGAGTACCTCTACGCCGACGCCGAGCTGATGCCCCACCTCACCGGCGAGACCGCCGCCGCCCGCGGCCGTGACTGGCGGCTGGTGGCGGCCTGGTGCCTGGCCTGGGCGCTGGCGGTGACGGCCATGGCCGGGCCCCGCTGGGACTACGAGCGGATCGCCGCCTTCCAGCCCGCCGCCGAGCTGGTGATCCTGCTGGACATCTCCGCTTCCATGAAGATCCAGGACGTGCGGCCGTCGCGCCTGGCGCGGGCCAGGCAGGAGATCCAGGATCTGCTGCGGCTCGATCCCGGCATCCGCATGGGGCTGGTGGCCTTCGCCACCGTGGCCCACGTGGTGGCGCCGCTCACCGAGGACCTGGAGACCCTGCACCGCGTTCTGCCCGGCCTCTCCGCCGACCTGGTGCGCCTGCCCGGCAGCCGCCTGGGCAACGCCCTGGAGAAGGCCGCCCTGCTCTTCACGCAGGAAGAGAAAAAGCGGCGCATCAGCCGCCATCTGCTGCTGATCACCGACGGCGACTTCAACGAGGCGGGGCTGGACGAGAAGATTCGCCGGCTGCGTGAACAGGGCATCCACCTGCACGTGCTGGGGGTGGGCACCGAGGGAGGCGGTCCCGTTCCCCACGTCACCGGCCCGGATGGGCGGGCGGTGATCTCCCGCCTGAACCTGCAGGAGCTGCGCCGGCTGGTGGAGCTGGGCGGCGGCAGGTTCGAAGTGGCGGACTACCACGACCGCGACGTGCAGGCCATCCTGGAGGAGGTGCTGAAGGATGCCGACAGCATCCGCGTCGAGGGACAGCCCACGCGCGTCTGGAACGAGCGCTTCTACCTGCCGCTGATCCCCGTGGTGCTGCTGGTGCTCTGGCTCTTCGGCCCCGCCTCCCGCTACGCGAGGGGTGCGTCATGACACGAACCCTGCTCGCCGGCCTGCTGTTCACCCTGCCCCTGGCCGCCCGCGCGGACCTCTTCCTCAACGCCGAACAGAAGGGGTGGCAGCACTACACCCAGGGCGACTACCAGGCGGCCGCGGAGACCTTCCGCGACCCCTTCCGCCAGGGCATGGCCTGGTACCGGGCCGGCCAGTACGCCCGGGCTGCCGAGGCCTTCGCCGAGGTGAAGAAGGAGGAGCGGCTGGCGGACGCCCTCTACAACCTGGGCAACAGCCAGTTCCGCATGGGAGACCTCAAGGCCGCCGCCGAAAGCTACCGCCAGGCCCTGGCGCGTCAGCCCGGTCACGAGGACGCGCGCTACAACCTTTCCCTGGTGAACGCACTCCTCGTCCGCCTGGAGGAAAAGCGGAAAGAAGAGGAGGAAAAGGAGCAGCGGGAGGAGCAGAAGCAACAGGAGAAGAGCCAGGAGCAACACCAGGAACAGCAGGCCCAGGAACCGGAGCAGCAGGAGAAACAGTCCGGGCAACCGCAGGAAAAGGAGCAGCAGCAATCCGGAGAACAGCAGGAGCAGCAACAGCAGTCCGGGCAGCAGCAACAGGAGTCGGAAGAGCAACAGCAATCGGGGCAGCAGGACTCGGAACAGCAGCAGTCGGGAGAGCAGCAGCAGAAGCAGGAGCAGTCGGGCGGCCAGCAGTCCGAGCAGCAACAGGAGGGAGAGCAGCAATCCGAGCAGTCCGCCGGTGGCCAGCAGAACGAGGAACAGCAGGCAGGCGAATCCTCCGGGGAAGCGTCCGGCAGCAGCGGGGAGGAGAGCAGCGAGCAGACCACCGGTGGCGAATCCTCGGACCGGGAGCAACCGGGCGGCGAAGGGAGCGAAGAGGAGCAGCCGCAAGGGGCCGAGGGCAACGAAGCGCAGCAGCCCCCTTCGCAGGGCGGCGAGGAAGAGCAGAAGGACGAGGCGGCCGGCGCTCGTGAGGAGCAGAAAAAGGAGGAAGGCGGCGGCGGAGAGGAGCGGCAGGAGTCCGATGCCGGCGGCTCGCAGGAGCCGCAGCAGGAGCAATTCCGGTCCGGCGAGGAGTCCCCGCGGGAGGCAGAGGAAGAAGAGAGCGGGGAACGTGAAGGCGACCGCAAGGGCGAAGCCTCCTCGGCGGAGGCGGAGCAGGAGCAGGGCCGCAAGGGCGAGGAGACTCCCCCGCCCGAGGGCAGGCCGGAAGAGGCCGGCAGCAGTGAAACCGACCTGGAACGCCCACGCCCGCCAGAAGAACGCCCGCCCCTGGAGCGCCGTCACGGCGCCGCGGGCGAAACCGAGACCTTCGACGCGGAGGAGGCCAGCATGGACCAGGGCGCGGTGGAGAAGTTCGACCAGCTGGGCGCCCAGGACTCGGAGGAGAGCGAACGGGAAGGCCAGACCGAGAGCCTCTCCGACGTGCAGACCGAGCGCACCGGCCGCGGCGCCATGGGGCTCATGGAGCAGTGGCTGGAACAGGCCGAGGGCAACCCCGCCTACCTGCTGCGCAACCAGTTCCTGCTGGAGGAGCAGCGCGCGGTGAGCACCCGCTCGGCGCCGCTGCGGGAGCCGCGCCCCTGGTAGGGAAGCGGCCCATTACCTTACCGGTTATGAGGTTATTGTCCTTTGTGCTATAAAGGACCGACATGCACCCCGATCGACTCGAGGTGAGCCATGTCCGTCAAGCACCCCATCATCGCCTTCACCGGCTCCTCCGGCGCCGGCACCACCACGTTCCGGGAGGTGTTCGACCGTCTCCTGAAGGAAGAGGGAATCACCCGTTTCCGCGTGGACGGCAACGCCTTCCGTCGCTACGACCGCAAGGCCATGAAGTACATGGTGGAGCGCTACCGCGAACAGGGACGCTGCCTGAGCCACTTCTCGCCCGAGGCCAACCACCTGGAACGGCTGGAGGGGCTGTTCCGGGAATACTCGCGCACAGGTGCCGGCCTCTGCCGGCGCTACCTGGAGAACGAAGAGCTGGCCGAGATGTACGGCCAGCCGGCAGGCTCCTTCACCCCCTGGGAAGAGATCCCCAAGGGAACCGACGTGCTGGTCTACGACGGACTGCACGGCGGCTACTCGGAAAGGCCCTGGAGCCAGCGCAAGACCTCGCCGTCGCACAACCCCGAGGTGATCCGGCGCCGCCTGCAGGTGGCGTTGTGCGAGGTACCCGAGCTGGACATCGCCCGCTGGGTGGACCTGCTCATCGGCGTGGTGCCGGTGATCAACCTGGAGTGGATCCAGAAGATCTACCGCGACGCCCACCACAAGAACAAGCCGGCGGAGAACACCATCCAGACCATCCAGCGCCGCCTGCCCGACTACATCAACTACATCGTGCCCCAGTTCTCCCTCACCGACATCAACTTCCAGCGGGTGCCGCTGAGCGACACCTCCAACCCCTTCGTACTGCGCGAGATTCCCTCGCTGGACGAGAGCATCGTGGTGATCCGCTTCCGCGACCCGAAGGGACACGACTTCCCCCACTTCCTGAAGCGCATCAAGGGCTCCTGGATGTCACGGCGAAACACCCTGGTGATTCCCGGCGGCCAGCTGGAGCACGCCATCCGCGTCATCTGCGCGCCCCTGGTGCACGAGCTGGTAAAGCGCTACCGGGAAGCCTCGGGCTAGGCAATCACCTCCAACCCGTCCACCTTCTGGAAACCCCGCGGCAGCTTGCTTCCGCGCTTGCCGCGCTCGCCCTCGTAGGCGTTGAGGTCGGCGGCCTTGAGGTTGAGGTGGCGTTTGCCCGAGAGCAGCTTCACCCGTGCGCCCTCGGGCACCACGGCGATGGCGGCAACGAACTCCTCGCGCGCCTCCACCTTCTTGCCGGGGATGGCGATGATGCGGTTGCCCTTGCCCCGCGCCATCTCGGGCAGGTCGCTCACCGGGATCACCAGCATGCGGCCCGAGCTGGTCACCGCCACCACCCGGTCGGTGTCGGGATCGGTCACCGGGCGTGCCCCGAGCACCCGCGCCCCCTTCGGCAGGGTGAGCACCGCCTTGCCGCCCTTCTTGTTGGCCAGCAGGTCTTTCACCCGGGCGACGAAGCCGTAACCGGCATCGGAGGCGAGCAGCCAGCGGCTGTCGGTGTCGCCCCCCAGGGCGGCGACGAACTCGGCCCCGGCGGGGGGCGAGAAGCGGCCGGTGAGAGGCTCGCCCTGCCCCCGCGCCGACGGCAGGGTGTGGGCCGGCAACGAGTAGCTGCGGCCGGTGGAGTCGAGGAAGACCACCGGCTGGTTGGAGCGCAGGCGCACCGCGTCGCGGAAGGCGTCACCGGCCTTGTAGCTGAGCCCGGCGGGATCGATCTCGTGCCCCTTGGCGGCGCGCACCCAGCCCTTCTCCGAGAGCACCACGGTGACCGGTTCGCTGGGGGCGAGCTCGCTCTCGTCCATGGCCTCGGCAGCGGGCCGTTCCACCAGGAGCGAGCGCCGGTCGTCGCCGAACTCCTCGGCGTCAGCCTGGATCTCCTTGCGCACCAGGGTCTTGAGACGGCGTTCGGAGCCCAGGATCTTCTCCAGTTCGACCCGCTCCTTCTCCAGCGCCTCCTGCTCGGCGCGGATCTTCATCTCCTCGAGGCGGGCCAGCTGGCGCAGGCGGGTGTCGAGGATGTAGTCGGCCTGCACCTCGGTGAGGTCGAAGCGCTGCATCAGCACCGGCCTGGGCTCATCCTCGCTGCGGATGATGCGGATCACCTCGTCCAGATTGAGATAGGCCACCATCAGCCCTTCCAGCAGGTGCAGCCGGTCGAGCACCTGGTTGAGGCGGTGCTGCAGGCGGCGGCGCACCGTGGCCAGGCGGAACTTCAGCCACTCCTGCAGGATCTCCTTCAGGTTCTTCACCCGGGGGCGGCCATCCAGGCCGATGAGGTTGAGGTTGACGCGGTAGGTACGTTCCAGGTCGGTGGTGGCGAAGAGGTGGGACATGAGCCGCTCCAGGTCGACCCGGCTGGAACGCGGCACGATCACCAGCCGCGTGGGGTTCTCATGGTCCGACTCGTCGCGCAGGTCCTCGATCCAGGGCAGTTTCTTCGCCCGCATCTGGGTGGCGATCTGCTCCAGGATGCGGGATCCCGAGACCTGGTAGGGCAAGGCGGTGACCACCACATTGCCCTCCTCCTTCTCCCAGCGGGCGCGGGCGCGCACGCTGCCGCGGCCGCTGGCGTAGATCTTGAGCAGCTCCTCCCGGGGGGTGATGATCTCCGCCTCGGTGGGGAAGTCAGGCCCCTGGATGTGCTCGCACAGCTCCTCCAGGCGGGTGCGCGAGGACTCGAGCAGCCGGATGCAGGCGCTGGCCACCTCGCGAAGGTTGTGCGGCGGGATGTCGGTGGCCATGCCCACGGCGATGCCGGTGGCGCCGTTGAGCAGCACGTTGGGCAGCCGCGCCGGCAGCAGGGCCGGCTCCTTCAGGGTGCCGTCGAAGTTGGGCACCCATTCCACGGTGCCCTGCCCCAACTCGCGCAGCAGCACCTTGGCGTAGGGGGTGAGCCGCGCCTCGGTGTAGCGCATGGCGGCAAAGGACTTGGGGTCGTCGGGCGAACCCCAGTTGCCCTGGCCGTCGATGAGGGGATAGCGGTAGGAGAAGTCCTGGGCCATGAGCACCATGGCCTCGTAACAGGCGGTATCGCCGTGGGGGTGGAACTTGCCCAGCACGTCGCCCACGGTGCGCGCCGACTTCTTGTGCTTGCTCGCCGCCGACAGCCCCAGCTCGGACATGGCGTAGACGATGCGCCGCTGCACCGGCTTGAGGCCGTCGCCGATGTGCGGCAGGGCGCGGTCGAGGATGACGTACATGGAGTAGTCCAGGTACGCCCGCTCGGTGAACTCGGCCAGGGGGACGCGCTCGATGCCCTCGGCGGTATAGTGCTCCGGTCCCGCCACGCTATTTCTTCCTGAAGTCGCGCATCTCTTCGAGGATCGCCTGGATGTCATTGTGCCAGCGGGCGAACTGCACCCGCAGCACCCTGCTGTGGCCGTAGAGGCGGCTCAGCGCCACGGGATCGATGGAAGCGAGCACCGTCTGGTCCTCTTCGGCGATGACGGCGATCTTCAGCGGCAGGAAGGGTGCCATCTCCGGGTAGGCGTCGAGAATGCCGCGCACCTCTTCCAGCTTGCCGAAGAAGACCACCCGGTAGAAGTCGGTCTTGTAGTCGAACTCGGCCATGCCGCCGTCGCAGCGCTGCACGTGGGCCACCTCGTAGCCGTATTCGCGGATGGTCTCCTTGAGCACCTCCATGGCGTCGGCGGCCTTCATGTTCACGCGCACCATGAGCAGGGTCTCCTCCGCCCGAACCGGCAGCACGGCGGCGAACAGGAGAAGGGAAAACAGCAGTCTTTTCACAGCGTCGCCTCCTCCATCACACCGAGGATGATCTCCTCCATGATGACAGCCACCTCCAGCAGTTCACGGTTGTTGAACAGCCTGGCCACTTCCACCACGTTGGGCGAGACCAGCAGCACCTTACCGTTTCGCTCCAGCACGTTGATTCGGCAGGGCAGCACAGTGCCCATGCGGGGATCGATGTTGAGCAGGTGGTAGAGCTCCTTGAAGTTGCAGAAGCGGATGCCCAGCTGCTTCTTGTTCACGCTGAACTCATCGGTCAACCCCTGCTCCAGGTAACGCGGCGGAAAGATGCGGAAGTTGGCGCCGGTGAGCGCCTGCCTGAGCGCCTGCACTGTATCCTCGAAGCTGTAGGGTGACTCCATGATGTACGCCGGCTTGCCGGCCCACTCGCGCATGCCGCGGATGGGCGGCGGACTCTTCAGGGTGCGCACGTAGGCCACCACGTCGCCGATCTGCTCATCGGTGAGTTTCTTGCGGAAGGCGGGCATGCCGCCCACCTTGCGCCCGCGCCGGATGATATCGGCGATCATGGCGTCGGAGGCGGAGCGTTGGAAGCCGGGGTTGTTGAGCGCCGCCGGCATCACCATGAACTCCCGCTCGCGCGAGAGGGTGACACCGGTGCCGGTACCTTCGCCACTGCCATCGGCACCGTGGCAGCGCTGGCAGTGTTTCTTGTACAACGGCTTGCCCTGCGCGGGATCCCCCTTCACCGCCAGCTTGGGGTACACCGGTGCGGGCTGGTTGCTCCAGCTGCGGATGTACTGGAGGATGGCCTTCACCTGGGCGTCACTCAGCGCCACGAAGGCCGGCATGATGCGCCCGGGCCGGCCGTTGCGGATGGTCTTGGCGATGTAGTCGTCGCTGAGCTGGGAGAGGATCTCCCCGGTAAGCGGCAGACCGATGCCGCCCTTGCCCTCGCTCTGGTGACAGGCGCTGCAGTGCGCCTCGTAGAGCGCCTTGCCATCCGGCGCGGCCCACAGGGACGGGGCCAGAAGACACAACAACAGTAACAGTATTAGGTGTCGTTTCATCAGGCATTCACTCCTGCAATCAGCTCCTGGGCCGCCTCGGCCCGGTCACCATGCTCCTGCAGCCAGTTCTTGCGGTCCGCCGCCCGCTTCCTGGCCAGCAGCATGTCCATCACCTTGAAGGTGTCGTCGCCCGGTTCCATGGCCAGCTGCACCAGGCGGCGGGTGTCGGGGTGGATGGTGGTCTCGCGCAGTTGCATGGGGTTCATTTCGCCCAGCCCCTTGAAACGCTGGACGTTCACCTTTCCCTTGATCTTCTCCGCCTCGATGCGGTCTAGGATGCCCTCCTTCTCGGCGTCGTCCAGGGCGTAAAAGACCTGCTTGCCCACGTCGATGCGATAGAGCGGCGGCATGGCCACGTAGACATGCCCCTCCCGCACCAGCTTGGGGAAATGGCGCACGAAGAGGGCACACAGCAGGGTGGCGATGTGGAGACCGTCGGAGTCGGCATCGGCAAGGATGCAGATCTTGCCGAAACGGAGCTGCGACAGGTCGTCGCTGCCCGGCTCCACGCCGATGGCCACCGAGATATCATGCACCTCCTGGGAGGCGAGCACCTCGGTGGGATCCACCTCCCAGGTATTGAGGATCTTGCCGCGCAGGGGCATCACCGCCTGGAACTCCTTGTCGCGCGCCTGCTTGGCCGAGCCGCCGGCGGAATCACCCTCCACCAGGAAGAGCTCGGTGCGCGCCACGTCGTCGGAGGCGCAGTCGGCCAGCTTACCGGGCAGCGCCGGCCCCTGGGTCACCTTCTTGCGCGCCACTTTGCGCCCGGCGCGCATGCGCGTCTGGGCCGCGCTGATGGCCAGCTCGGCGATCCGCTCGCCCTCCGCGGTGTGCTGGTTGAGCCAGAGGCTGAAGGCATCCTTCACCACGCCGGAGACGAAGGCGGCACATTCGCGCGAAGAGAGCCGCTCCTTGGTCTGGCCCGAGAACTGGGGATCGGCCAGCTTCACCGAGAGCACGTAGTTGACCCGGCTCCATACATCCTCGGGAGCGATCTTCACGCCCCGCGGCAGCAGGTTGCGGAACTCACAGAATTCGCGCACTGCCTCGGTGAGCCCCGCGCGCAGGCCGTTGACGTGGGTCCCCCCTTGGGCGGTGGGAATGAGGTTGACGTAGCTCTCGGTCACCGGCTCGCCCCCCTCGGGCAGCCAGACCACCGCCCAGTCCGCCGCCTCGTCACGCGCGGCCATGCGGCCGGTGAAGGGGTCGGCGGGCAGCAGCTCCCAGCCCTGCAGCGCCTCCACCAGGTAGTCCTTGAGGCCGTCCTCGTACCGCCACGACTCCGTTTCGCCCGTGTTCAGGTCGCGGAAAACCACCTCGAGACCCGGGCAGAGCACCGCCTTGGCGCGCAGCACGTGCCTGAGCTGGCGCACGTTGAACTTCGGGCTGTCGAAGAACTGCGCATCGGGCCAGAAGCGGATGCGGGTGCCGGTGTTGCGCCGGCCCACGGTGCCCACCTTCTCCAGGTCGGAGATCTTCTCTCCGTTGGTGAAGGCGATGTTGTACTCGGCACCGTCCCGCTTGACCCACACCTCCAGGTGGCGCGAGAGGGCGTTCACCACCGACACCCCCACGCCGTGCAGGCCGCCGGAGAACTTGTAGGACTTGTTGGAGAACTTGCCCCCCGCGTGCAGCCGGGTGAGGATCACCTCCACCCCGGGCACCCCCTCCTCGGGATGGAGGTCCACCGGCATGCCGCGACCGTCGTCCTCCACCTCGATGGAGCCGTCCCCGTGCAGGGTCACCACGATGCGGCTGGCATAACCAGCGATGGCCTCGTCCACCGAGTTGTCGATCACCTCCTGGGCCAGGTGGTTGGGCCGGCTGGTGTCGGTGTACATGCCGGGACGCTTGCGCACCGGCTCGAGGCCGCTGAGCACCTCGATGGCGGAGGCGTCGTAGGCGTCAGTCATCGTTGGTCCAGTTGTCGAAGGGGTTGGCCTGCTCGTAGCGGCCGAGGGCGGACTGCCGGATCTGGCGAACCGTTCGTGGCACTCTGCCCGAGCAGAAGACGTCGTCCGTCAGTTCCACCCGGTAGCGCATGTTCCGCGAAGCCGATACCGGCTTCCACTTCGGGTTCCGGACCTTGCGCAGGGGCGGTTTCCTCCGGGGATGGGCGTAGGCGTAGACGATGTAGTTGCGCTGGCCGCAGTGCAATCCCTCGTAGGTGGTCATAAAGCCACCGCCATCGGACCGGATGGAGAGCCAGTAGCGCACCACCAGGTCCTTCTCACCCACGCTGACGCTGTCGAGGGCCAGGAAGGCGTGCTGGTTCTCCGGCAGGGTGTCGACGCGCACCTCGGTCCACTGGCTCTCTTCGGGAATGGGCGGGATCTCGCCCCGGACCTCCTTCCAGGGTTTCTCCACCGCGGCGGAGTCGTTGAGGTCGGCGGTGAGGTCGGCGTGGCGCTCGGTAGGCGCGGCCAGGGCGGCGTGGAACAGGAAAATTCCCAGCAGGATCAGCAATCTGGATGCCGGCATGGCGAACGGGATGCCTCGGGAGGTTGCGAATTGGTGGTGAAGTTTACCTTGCCGG
>JALWGP010000140.1 GCA_027038775.1 Sedimenticola sp.
GGGTGGGCGAGACCCGGTAGATTGCCAGCTCCTTGCCTTTTCCCCGGGGAATGGATGCGATTTTCTCCGCCCCCTGCGCTTCAAGCGCCCTCGCCAGCGGGCCGGTGGGATCCTTCACGAAAGCGTGGCTGAAATTCTCCAGGCGGCTCTGGCCGGGCTGGTACGGCTCCACCGCTCGGTTCCCCGGTTTTCGGTCGTTGACGTAGTACTGGATACGGAGCGCGTCGTCGTCCGTGAGGCTCCTGCTGTTCGCCGGAAGGTGTGCGACAGCCCAGTGTCCCGCTTCCACGAAATATCCCTTGTGGCTTGGAGACTCGATGATACTGTCGGCCAGCAGGCCCAGAACCGCCAGCCCCACCACGGCTGGCAGTGCGGGACCGATCTCCTTTTCGCGGTAACGCTGCCACAGTTCGTCCAGGGCAAAGACCACCACCGGCAGCAGCATCAGCGCCAGCGCCATGGTATAGCGGGAGACCATGACGAAATTTCGTATCACCTGTAAAAACAGAATAACCAAGCTGACGGCGCCATAGGCCATGAGAGGCCTGCAATAAAAAGTCGGCATGGAGGTCTTTAGAGGAGTATTGAGCATGGATAGAACGAGTACGGCGAAAAACGGCCATGACAATGAGCTCTTCAAGTCCTTAAGGATTTCCAGCAAGGCGGCAATGTAAATGAGGAAAATGGCGCTTCCCTGCGAATAATAAGGTGGATCGAAAGGTGACAGCACTGAACGTAAAGTAGAGGCTTTCTGCGGAATGGACACCAGGAAGACATCCATTATGGATTGGCTCTTATTCATCAAGGAGGTCAGCCGATTGCTCGGGAAAATATTCAATAGAATCAGGGACAATGGAATGCTGGCCAACAGCAGGGGTGTAAGTGCCTTGAGTGTTTCGGTCAGACGTTGCGGAAGCGGAACAGGCTTTAGCAGGAGTGCCAAAGGCATAAGTCCTACAATTAGGATGCCTTCTATGCGGAATAGGGTTGCCAAGCCCATGAAAAAATACCATCCGATCAACCTGCGCCACGAGAACTCCCTGAACAGCCTCACGTAATGGATCATGGCCACCACGCTGAAGGCCCAGTAGCCGTGGTCCCGGATGATCTCCGCGCGGTTGTCGTTGAGGTAGGGCAGCACCAGCACCGCCACGGCACCGATGGCCAGCGCACGCCGGCTGGCGCCCAGCGTCTCCAGCAACCGCAGGAAGGCGAGCACCAGCAGCAGGTCGAGCAGCGTGTTGACCACTTGGGCTGCCACCTCTGTGGAGAGGCCGGTGAGGAGGGTGGTTCCCTGGATCAGCTTCGAGTAGAAGATCCAGTTGCCCAAAGTGGTGGCAGCGTGCTGGTCGCCCTGGGCGGCCAGCAGGTAGCGCACGCCGTCGCCGTTGACCACCTCGTTCAGGTGGACGTACCAGGAGGAGAGCAGCAGGCTGCCGAGCGCCGCGGCGAGGTAGACGAGAGATCGGTTCGGTGGCTGCACCTGGGCTCCCTGGGAATCGTTTTTCGGCCTGTTGCCCGGATCCGCGAACCATACCGGAGCGCGAACCCGGAAATCAAATGGGATGCCCGCCCCCGTGCCCGGGATATAATCCCCGACATGAACACCAGCAAGCACGATGTCCGGGTGGCGGTGGAGACCGCCTACCTGCCCGACCAGTCCCGTCCCGAGAGCAACCGCTACGTCTTCGCCTACACCATCACCATCTCCAACGAGGGCACGGTGGGCGCGCGGCTGCTGAACCGCCACTGGATCATCACCGACGCCAACGGCCAGACCCAGGAGGTGCGCGGCGAGGGGGTGGTGGGCCAGCAGCCCCATCTCGCGCCCGGCGAGAGCTACCGCTACACCAGCGGCACCGCCCTGGAGACGCCGGTGGGCGCCATGGAGGGCGAGTACGAGATGGTGGACGACGAGGGCCACCGTTTCCTGGCGCCCATTGCGCCCTTCTCCCTGCAGACGCCCCACAGCATCAACTGACATGGCCACCTGGGTCATCGGCGACATCCAGGGTTGCTACGATGAGCTGCGTGCGCTGCTCGACCGCCTGGACTTCGACCCGGCGGCGGACCGCCTCTGGTTCGTGGGCGACCTGGTGAATCGTGGCCCCCGCTCGCTGGAGACCCTGCGCTTTGTCCGCGGGCTGGGCGACCTGGCCACCGTGGTGCTGGGCAACCACGACCTGCACCTGCTGGCGCTGGCCTGTGGCGACGGCCGCTCGCAGCCGGACGAGGATCTGGAGGCGGTGCTGCGCGCGCCCGACCGCGACGAGTTGATCCACTGGCTGCGCCACCGGCCCCTCCTGCACCACGATGCCGCGCTGGACTTCACCCTGATCCACGCCGGCCTGCCGCCCCAGTGGGACCTGCAGACCGCCATCGCCTGCGCCCGCGAGGTGGAGGCGGTGCTGCGCGGCGAGGCACACCGCGACTTCTTCCTGCAGATGTACGGCAACAAGCCCAACCGCTGGGACCCGGAGCTGACCGGCATGGATCGCTGGCGCTTCATCACCAACTGCTTCACCCGGCTGCGCTTCGTCACCCGCAAGGGCAAGCTGAAGCTCAAGCTCAAGGGGCCGCCGGCAGGGCAGAAGAAGAAGTACGTCCCGTGGTTCCTGCACCCGGAGCGGCGCACCCGGGGAGAACGCATCGTCTTCGGCCACTGGTCCACCCTGGGCTACAGCGTGGCCGAGAACACCTGGGGCATCGACACCGGCTGTCTCTGGGGCGGCAAGCTCACCGCCCTGCGCATCGACCTGCCCGAGCCGGGACCGCTGCAGCTGCCCTGCGCGGGTGCGAAGGATCCCATGGCCTACGCGTAGGAGCGGCGCCCCCGCCGCGAACCCTGTACCAGCAGGTAGACCGCCGGCAGCAGCACCAGGCTCACCAGCATGGAGAAGCCCAGCCCCCAGCTCAGGGTGATGGCCAGCGGCTGCAGCATCTCCGAGCCCTCGCCCACCGCCAAGGCAAGGGGCAGCATGCCCGCCACCGTGGTGAAGGTGGTCATGAGGATGGGGCGCAGGCGCAGGCGTCCCGCTTCGATCACCGCCTCGCGCACGGCCAGCCCCTCCGCCCGCTTCAGTTCGATGTACTCCACCAGGATGATGGCGTTGTTCACCACGATGCCGGCGAGCATGATCATCCCCAGCCACACCGGCATGGAAAGGGGTGTTCCGGTCCACTCCAGCCCCAGGGCGACGCCGATGGCGCTGAAGGCGAGGCTGAAGAGGATGATCAGGGGATTGCGCAATGACTCGTACTGCACCGCCATCACCACCAGCACCAGGAAGAGCGCCAGTCCCAGCAGCCACAGGCCCGTCTCCCGGCTCTGCTGCAGGGCCTTGTAGCTGCCCCCCTCGTAGAGGGTGTAGCCCTCGGGGAGCTCCAGTTCCTGCAGCCGCCGCTGCGCCTCGGCCACCACTTCCGAGAGGCTGGCGCCCGCCGCCAGGGTGGCGGTCACCTCCACGATGCGCTGCTGCTGCTCGCGCAGGATGGTGGCCGGTGCGGGAGTGAGACGGATGTGCGCCACCTCGCCCAGGCGTACGGGCGTGCGCCCGTCGGGGCCGCCCATGAGAACGAGCTGCTCGAGCCGGGGCGGGAAGTTCTCTTCCGGCTCCAGGCGCAGCAGGATGGCGATGCTACGGTCGCCCGCGATGAAACGGCCCACCTCGCGCCCTTCCAGGGCGTAACGCACCGCCTGGCCGATGTGCTCGGTGTCCAGCCCCAGCTCGGCCGCCTTCTGCCGGTCCAGGTCGATGGAGAGCTGCATGGTGGTCTCCTCGTTGGAGCGCTTGACGTTGTGCAGCCCATCTACCTGCGCCAGCAGCTCGGCCATGCGCAGCCCGATCTCGTCGAGCGTGTCGAGATCGGGGCCCTGCACCTGGAAGCTGATGTCGTCGTTGCCCCTGCCCAGCCGCAGACCGCGGATGCCGCGCGGCCGCACGCGAACGCGCACGCCCGCCAGGCCGGCCTTTCCGATCTCCTTGCGCAGCCCGCGGATCCAGTCCCCGATGGGAGGGCGCTGGCCGGACGGGACGAGCTGCACCTGGATGTTGGCGCGGTTGGCGCTCTCGTAGCTGGAGCGGCCGAAGACGTAGCCGCCCACGGTGGTGAAGAGGGTCTCCACTCCGGGCCGCGCCAGTACCAGCGCCTCCACCCGGCGGGTGATGCGGTCCATCTCCTCCACGCCGGTACCGCGGTCGGCGGTGAGGTAGATCCCCACCCGCCCGTCGTCGATGCTGGGCAGGAACTGGGCCAGCGGCTTCAACAGGTCCGGGGCGGTGGTG
>JALWGP010000141.1 GCA_027038775.1 Sedimenticola sp.
CTGCATCAACGCCTCGATCTCCTCGATGGTCTTGGGTGCATCCTTCGACAGCACGTCGTGGCCCTCGCGGGTCACCAAGACGTCGTCCTCGATGCGGATGCCGATACCCTGCCACTTCTTCGCCACCCCTTTCATGCCCCTGGGAATGTAGAGCCCCGGCTCGATGGTGACCACCATGCCCGGTTCCAGCTCGCGCCAGTGGCCGTCGATCTTGTAGTCGCCCACGTCATGCACGTCCATTCCCAGCCAGTGGCCGGTGCCGTGCATGAAGAACTTCTTGTACTTCTCCTCCTTGATCAGCTTCGCCGGCTGTCCCCGGAGCAGTCCCAGCTTCACCAGTCCCCGGGTGAGCACGCGCACCGCCGCCTTGTGCGGGGCGTTGTAGGGGTTGCCCGGTTTCACCTGCTCGATGGCGGCGAGCTGGGCGTCGAGCACCAGCTGGTAGAGCTGGCGCTGGGGCTCACGGAAGCGGCCGTTCACCGGGAAGGTGCGGGTGATGTCCGAGGCGTAGTATTCGAGCTCGCAGCCGGCGTCCACCAGTACCAGGTCGCTGTCGTTCAGGAGCTGGTCGTTGTTCACATAGTGCAGAATCGTGGCGTTGTCGCCACCGCCCACGATGGGCTGGTAGGCCTGTTCGCGCGCGCCCCGACGGTAGCAGGCGTGGATGAAGAGCCCCTCCAGGTCGTACTCCTTCATGCCGGGGCGGCAGCTTCGCATCAGCTCGCGGTGGGCCGCGGCCGAGATCTTCGCCGCGCGCCGCATCACCGCCACCTCGGAGCGTGACTTGTAGAGGCGCATGTCGTGCAGGTGGTGGTCCAGGGCCACGAACTCCTGGGGCGGATGGACGCCCGAGCGCGCCTTGCCCCGGATGCGGCCGATCCACTGGGACATGCGCTGGTCCAGCTCGGCGTCGCTGCCCATGGCGTAGAAGACCTTGTCGCACTGCTCCAACATGCGCGGCAGGATGTCGTCCAGGTCGGAGACGGGAAAGGAGTCGTCGGCGCCATACGTCTCCACCGCCCCCTCTTGGCCGGCGATGGTGCCGTCCCAGCGCTCTTTCTTCGGATCCTTTTCGCGGCAGAAGAGGATGTACTCGCCCTGCTCCCGGCCCGGTATGAGCACCGCCACCGCCTCGGGCTCGGGAAAGCCGGTGAGGTAGTAGAAGTCGCTGTCGGGCCGGTAGCGGTAATGGACGTCGTTGTTGCGGGTGCACTGGGGAGCCGCCGGGATGATGGCGATGCTGCCCCTGCCCATGATGCGCATCAGCTGCCGCCGCCGGCGGCGGAACTCATTCTGCGTCATCGTGCCTCTCGTGCCAGAGCAGGGATGCGGCCACCCAGAGATACTCGGCGAGCTGCATGAGCGCCTCTTCCGCCTCTTCGGCCTGACCGAACTCCTCCAGGTCCATGCGGGCGATCTCGCTGAAGTCGCGCAGTGCCTCGCCCGCCTCGCCCCGGAACAGCTCCGGCTTCTGGCTGCCGCCCAGGCCGAAGCCGTAGAGGAACCCCTGGCTCCAGTCGCGCAGGGCGGTGGCCCGCTCCAGTACCGGTCGTTCGTCTTCCGGCAGCACCAGCTGAAGGGGCATGCGATGTTCCCGCAGCTCTCTTCCGGAGAGCTCCCAGAGCCTTTCCAGCTCCTGCAGGGCTTCCTGCGCTAGCAGGTTGTTCTCGTCGGCCTCTTCCAGCAGGTTGGGACGCCATTGCTCCACGCCGGCGCAGAGCATGCCGCAGAGCATGCCGTGGGCCTCGGCCGCGCTCTGTTCGGCCGAGGCGGCTTGCAAGAGGCGCTCCAGGCGCGCGTGGTCGGGTTTGAACTGTGTCATGATAATCGAGTTTAACATTGACCCCTAAGCAGCGGCGAACTATATTCAGTGGCCATGAACAGCGGCAAGGCAAGCTCCCCTGCATCCCAGGCTTTCGAGGCGCTCGAACAGCAGGTTTCGGCGCTTATCGAGACCTGCGCCTACCTCAAGGAGGAGAACCGCCTGCTGCGCGCCCAGCAGGAACGCCTGCAGGAGGAGCGTGCCGCCCTCATGGAGAAGAACCACACCGCCCGCTCCCGGGTGGATGCCATCATCAGCCGACTCAAGTCCCTCGAGGCCAACACGTGAGCCGCGCGGCCAAGACCGTCACGGTCACCATCCTCGACAAGGAGTATCGTGTCGCCTGCCAGCCCGGCGAGGAGGAGGCGGTGATCGCCTCCGCGCTGCACCTGGACGAGCGCATGCGCGAGATTCGCCAGACCGGCAAGATCATCGGCACCGAGCGCATCGCCGTGATGGCGGCGCTGAACATGGCCCACGACCTGCTCACCCTGGAACAGCAGCGCACGGAACTGGACACGGGCCTCGAAAAGCGCATGCGCCAGCTCCAGGAGCAGGTGGAGGTTGCGCTGAATCAATTCAACCAGCTGGAACTTTGAGGCGAATCGGAGTAGCCTTTCTCTTGAAGGCATCCTCTGCGGTGTTCGTGAACCGGCTTCGTTATCCCTTGAGCCTATGCATTACTGACAGGGGGCCGAGATCACTGCGGTGGTGTGCATGTCCGCCCCAGAGCGGAAAGCCTGATCCGCAGCCGCGGTCCCCACTTGAACCGTTCGGTTCAAGGTCACAAACCGGAAACGGCACAGGTGGAGGATGTCTTCTTCCTCCCTTCCCTGCATGAACCCGTCCCGAAGCGAGTTGCGCCGCAGGCGTCGTGCCCTTGCGCTTCGCGAACGCCGCGCCCTTGCCGTCGCCGCTGCCTCGCGTGCCGCCACCCTGCCCGTGTTCATCCGCGCCAAACGCATCGCCTTCTACCTGGCGAGCGACGGTGAACTCGATCCGCTGCCGCTCATCCGGCACGCCGCCGTCATGCACAAGTGCCTCTACCTGCCGGTGCTCCATCCCCTGGGCCACAGGCGGCTCTGGTTCGCACGCTGGCAGCCAGGGGAACCGCTGCGTCGCAACCTCTACGGGATTTCCGAACCGCTGTGGGAACAGGGAGGGCTCATCGACCCGCGTGCGCTCGACCTGGTCTTCATGCCGCTGGTGGCCTTCGATGCCCGGTGCAACCGCATGGGCATGGGCGCAGGCTACTACGACCGCACCTTTGCATGGAAGCTTCGCCGCCGCTTCTGGAAAGGGCCGAAGCTCGTCGGCTACGCCTATTCGCTGCAGAAGCTGCCGGGTATCGAAGCACGGCCCTGGGATGTGCCCATGAACATGGTCGTGACTGAAAACGAGATATATCGTTGTGATGGATCCTGATGCCTATTTACCTTGCAAACACTGGTATTTCATGATCAGTTGTTTATACTCCGACTATACAAGGCCTTTACATTTGTTGATCAACAACGGCAAAGGGGAGATGTAATGGTAAAGAAGACCACCAAGAAGACTGCGGCCAAGGCCAGCAAGAAGGTTGTGAAGAAGGCGGCCAAGAAGAAAGTGGCCAAGAAGGTCGCAAAGAAGAAGGTCGCCAAGAAGGCGGCCAAGAAGAAAGTGGCCAAGAAGGTCGCCAAGAAGGTGGCGAAGAAGAAGGTCGCCAAGAAGACGGCCAAGAAGAAGGTCGTGAAGAAGACGGCCAAGAAGAAGGCAGCCAAGAAGAAGGTGGTCAAGAAAGCCGCCAAGAAAAAGGTCGCCAAGAAGGTGACGAAGAAGAAGGCGGCCAAGAAGAAGGTCGCCAAGAAGACGGCCAAGAGAAAGTAACACCGGCAAACCCGCCGTTGTTCACTACAGCGGGCCCGCACGGATCGCGGGCCTCTTCCTGAGGCCGGCGTGGGCGGCGCGGGATGTTCCTGCGCCGTCCGTTGCGTGTATCCTCGATTTCGTGAAGAGTGCGTTCTACCGCGTGCCGGCGCTGGCGAAGAGCCGGTAGGCGGGGTTGTCGGTCTCCTCGTGGTAGGGGTAGTCCAGCTCCTTCAGGTAGGCGCGGAAGTCCTTCAGTTCACCCTGTCCCAGCTGGATGCCCACCAGCACGCGCCCGTGGGCGGAGCCGTGGTTGCGATAGTGGAAGAGGCTGATGTTCCAGCCGCGGCTCAGGCCTGAGAGAAAGTCCAGCAGCGCGCCGGGCCGCTCGGGAAAGACGAAACGAAACAGGTGTTCGTCGCGCACCTGGGGCGCATGCCCCCCCACCATGTACCGGATGTGCAGCTTGGCGGTCTCGTTGTCGGTCATGTCCACCACCGGGAAGCCTTTCTGCTCCAGCTTCCGCCTGAGCTTCTCCTTCTCCTCGGCGCCGCCCGAGAGTTCCACCCCGCAGAAGACGTGGGCCCGCTCCGGGTCGCTGTAGCGGTAGTTGAACTCGGTGATGTTGCGTTTGCCCAGCAGGCGGCAGAAGGCGAGGAAGCTGCCGGGCCGCTCGGGGATCTCCACCGCGAAGAGCGCCTCGCGCTGCTCGCCCAGCTCCGCGCGTTCGGCCACGTGGCGTAGGCGGTCGAAGTTGATGTTGGCGCCGCTGAGCACCGCCACCAGGCGCTGCCCCTTCAATGAACCCTCCTGGGCGTGCTTCTTGATGCCGGCCACCGCCAGGGCGCCTGCCGGTTCCGCCACCGAGCGGGTGTCGTCGTAGATGTCCTTGATGGCGGCGCAGATCTCATCGGTGGTCACCAGCACGGTGTCGTCCACGTACCTGCGCGCCAGCTTGAAGGTCTCCTTCCCGATCTGCTTGACGGCTACGCCGTCGGCGAAGAGGCCCACCTGCTTTAGCGTCACCCGGCGCCCCGCCGCCAGCGCCTTGTGCAGGGTGGGCGTATCCTCCGGCTCCACGCCCACGACGCGGATCTCGGGCCGCACCCGCTTGATGTAGGCGGCCATGCCGGCAATGAGCCCGCCGCCCCCCACGGGGATGTAGATGGCGTCGATGGGATCTTCGTGCTGGCGCAACACCTCCATGGCGATGGTGCCCTGCCCCGCGATGACGTCGGGATCGTCGAAGGGGTGGACGAAGGTGAGCCCCCGCTCCCTGGCCAGTGCCAGGGCGTGCTCGTAGGCGTCGTCGTAGGAGTCGCCGTGGAGCACGATGCGCGCGCCCAGGCTGCGCACCGTCTGCACCTTGATGGGGGGCGTGGTGGTGGGCATCACGATGAGCGCGGCCACCCCCAGCCGGCGGCCCGCCAGCGCCACCCCCTGGGCGTGGTTGCCCGCCGAGGCGGCGATGACCCCCTTCTCCTTCGCCTGGTCCGGCAGGTTGTAGATCTTGTTGTAGGCGCCGCGCAGCTTGAAGGAGAAGACGCTCTGCAGGTCCTCCCGCTTGAGCCACAGCTGCGCGCCGAGCCGGTCCGACAGCCGCCGTGCCCGCTCCAGTGGCGTTTCCCGGGCCACATCGTAGACGCGGGCGCGGAGGATTCTTTCCAGGTAGTCGTCGGCCATGAGATGCCTTTCGTGCAATGAAATGAAGCTGATTAAGAACCAGCCTGCCGGACCTGTCAATGCATTTGGGTACGTGGCCTTTTCCGATGACAGGTGGTAACGTACCCGCCATTCGAATGGAGGGAGAAAAACCATGAATGCAGAAGAACTGAAGCGCCAGGCGGCAGAGGCCGCGCTGGAATATCTTCCCGAGGGCGGCGTGCTGGGCATCGGCACCGGCTCCACCGTCAACCACTTCATCGACCTGCTGGCCGACGTCAAGGGGCGCTACGAGGGCGCGGTCTCCAGCTCCGAGGCCTCCACCGAGCGGCTGAAGAAGATCGGCATCCCGGTGCTCGATCTCAACGCCGTGGGCGACCTGGAGATCTACGTCGACGGCGCCGACGAGTCCAACCGCTACCTGCATCTCATCAAGGGCGGCGGCGGCGCGCTCACCCGCGAGAAGATCATCGCCGCCGCCAGCAAGAAGTTCGTCTGCATCGCTGACGAGTCCAAGCTGGTGGACGTGCTGGGCAAGTTCCCCCTGCCTATCGAGGTGATCCCCATGGCGCGCAGCTACGTGGCGCGGCAGCTGGTGAAGCTCGGCGGCACCCCGGTGTGGCGCGAGGGCTTCGTCACCGACAACGGCAACATCATCCTCGACGTGCACAACCTGGAGATCACCGAGCCGGTGAAGCTCGAGACCGAGCTCAACCAGATCGCCGGCGTGGTCACCGTGGGCATCTTCGGCCACCGCCCCGCCGATGTGCTCATCCTCGGCACCCCCGAGGGGCCGCGCACCATCATTCCCTGACGCCTCCCCTGCTCCCCTCTCCCCCAGGGAGAGGGGCCGGGGGTGAGGGGATCAATAAAGGCAATCAAAGAATAAAGGGGTCCGTCCCCGTTTCGCCTCCGTCCCCTTTTCTCCTTTTCTGTCCTTTTCGCGCTCCCTCTCCGCCGGGAGAGGCTTCCCCCCTTTTTGTTTGTATAACCTGAGAATCCAACGAGTGAGAATCGTCATGGGCACACCGCGCGACGAAGACCTGCCTCATTACACCTGGGAAGACTACAAGCTCTGGGAAGGTCGCTGGGAACTGATCCACGGCATACCTTACGCTATGACCCCGGCACCCAGTATCCAGCACCAGGCCGTAAGCGCTCGTATCGATCGAATGCTGCAAGAGGCACTGGATGAAAGTGACGACTGCCAGGCATTGCTGCCGGTGGACTGGAAAATCGCTGAAGACACCGTGGTTCAGCCCGACAATCTGGTCGTGTGTGGCGAGGTCGGCCAGACCCACCTGACTAAGACCCCCGTCCTCATTTTCGAGGTTCTTTCCCCCGCCACGGCATCCAAGGATACGCACACCAAATTCTCACTGTATGAAAAAGAAGGGGTGCGCCACTACGTGATCGTCGATCCCGACGAACGGGTGGCCAAGACCTACAGCCTGAGGGAGGGGCGCCTGATAAAGCAGCTGGATGCAACCAAGGACAACTGGCGGTTCGACCTCGGCCCCTGCACCATCCAGTTCGATTTTTCCCGGATCTGGCCTTGAACCTCCACCAGTTTCTCTGAGGCCAAAAAAGGAGGCCGTCCTCTTCCCCTCCGGCCCCTCTCTCTCCGGGAGAGGGGCCGGAGGTGAGGGGATCAATATGAGATCCGATCCCTTTCCGTCAGTTGCAGTCGATCTCCGACCGGCAGTATTCGACCCGCCTGTTCGCGATGCTTTCCAGGGCCGGCAGCTCCTGCAGCAGGGTGTTGAAATACTCTGCCTAGCGATGTGGATCCAGGTCGTATTCGTGTGCGCCCAGGTTGCGCAGCATGCGCAGGTTTTTCCAACTCTCTTCGTCTCCCACGACGCCAAGCTTGGTCATGTAGGAGAGCACCTGCGGGAAGGTGTCCGAATCAGCCCCGGAAAGCAGGGTGGCCTGTTTCATGGTGGCGGCCACCAGATCCTGCAGCTTGCCAAAACGCTCGTTGAAGGCGGCAAGTGCTTCCAGCTCGGCATCGTCCAGTTGGTCCGTGAGAGGTACCGGCGAAGGTAGGTGTCCGAGGGTGTAGTGAAGGCCGTGGCGGATCCTGCCGATGGCGGCAATCCGCTCGCGCAATAGCTGGCATTGCCTGGCCCTGAGCTGTTCCAGGTTCATAGCGGCACCGCCGTGGCCCTGGCGATCTCCTCGATGGGGCGTGGTGGCGCGCTGAGATCCCGCACCACCAGATCCACCGGCATCTCCAGCGCCTCCTCGATGGCTGCTGCAAGACGTGCCTGGTCCATCAGTGACATGGGCATCGGGTATTCGATGTAGATATCCAGGTCCCCACCCCGCCGCCGGTCGTCCGCGCGGGAGCCGAACAGGCCGACGAAACCCGCCCGCGGCGCCAGGCGGCGCACGAGGGTGCGGATCGCTTCGATCTGCGCGGGTGTGAGCCTCATGCGTCAACCGTATTGCCGATGAAAGCCGGAGTCAACTTGGTTGCACAGCAAGCTTTCCGCTCTTCGAATGTTGTTGGAAGAAGGCGAACAAAGCGGGATGTCCAACTGTACACTTACCAGGCTCATTGACGAACTGAACGACGCCCCCCATTGAGTCGTATCCCGCTTTCAACTTACCAACGCAGCCACATGATCGATCTATTACCGCGCCGGTTCCGGCCAAATCCTCATTATTCGCGTCCTCCATAAGCGCATGGATGTTTCGAGGAACGTTTTTAGTGCGTGAAAAGGGGTCCGTCCCCTTTTCGTCAGGAAGCCTGAGCCTTTTGCACCAGCAACCGGGCGAACCGGTGGAGATCATCCAGCCGGTGCTCGATGATCTCGCGCAAGATGGCAAGATCCAGCTCCTGGTATTGGTGGATCGCGATATTGCGAAACCCCACCATGGCTTGCATCTGCCCAGAGAGTTCCCTGTCTAGCACGCCGGCCTTTTCCAGCAGCACGAAGGCGTCGCGGCTTTGCTGGGGGATGCCGAGATGGAGTGAGCGAACCAGGTGCATGCCGCCGCTGATAGCGGCCTGGCAAGCGCGCTGAAGGTTCAGCACGATGGCGTCCTGGCGCTGGAAATCGTGCTCGAACTCCGATTCATGTCCCTCATACATCTCCCGCACGCGCTTCAGGCAACGCTCGATGATATCCGCCTTGTTGAGCAACACGTCATCCACGAATGCTGCCCCGCTCGAAAACCTCTTCCAGCACGGGCGCCCGATCTTCATTGAGCTGGGCGTAGTCGTCGAAAACGAAATCCTCGAACGCTTCGCAGCGCGAACGGTCGGCGCAGTAAAGCCTGACCCCCTTGGCGATCACCTGCATCCGCATCACGGTGGGAAGGGCATTCAGATCCAGCAGATCCACCTCGCGGCCATCAAAGAGGTTCGACAGCGCCCCCTGCAGCTTCAACTGTTCCATGAGCGGTAAAGCGCCATCAGCCAGGAATGCCATGTCCACGTCGCTCTCCTCCCGCATCGGCCCGTTCACGGCCGAGCCGAACAGCCAGATCCCAACCAGCCCGGGAATCCGCTGGCGCAACAAAGCGACCGCTTTGGACAACCGGGGTTGCGGAAGGGCGGGAGAAGCGTCTGCTGGATGTTGTTGGAGGTCGTTGTTCACAAGTGCGGCCAACCGGCAGGAAAAAGCGCTGTTCGTCAAAGGATTATGGACGATGTCTTGGAGGGCGGCAACGAAAGCAAACGAGGACGGGGTCACGAGGACGGGGTCACACGAGGACGGGGTCAGGTCTTTACTTTTGCATCTGCTTCCGAATGATCCGGCTTACCGTGGAATAGTGAAGCGAAAAATGTTCCCCGATTTGCCGCAGGGTGTAGCCGCCGCTCAGGTAAGCCGCAACGATGGCTTCGTTTCGGTGCGAGGCCGTGGCCTGATATTCGGAAAGTGGTTTTGGTTCCGGCCGTTGCTGTGCCATGGGCACTTCGCGTAGCCGCCTGTCTTGAGAGGGCGACTGCAGCTTTTCGACAAACTGGTCGGAACCGAGAAAGATCTGGCTTTTGAGGGCATGCCAAGGTGACGGCTTGCGGACACCATCTGAAACGAACTTCACGTAGCGTTCCACGGCAGCCTCTTCCTGCGGATGAAAATTGGACAAGAGCCATTCGCGGTCGAACCACTCCGGGTGCGGACGGAAACCGACCGTATCCAGATAACTGCTCCACGGCCAGTCCCCGGCACTCGCCACCATTTTTGCCCTCACCGGATTCAGCACGACGTAGCGGCTGAGTTCCAGTAAATAAGCTTCCTTTTCCACCAGGATGGCTTTATAGCGTCCCTGAAAGACATGCCCCACCTGCCCGTGTTTACGGTTGAAACACTGGGTATAAACGCCGTTCAAATGGCGCATGCCCCGGGAAAGGTTGGCATCGGGTGTCTCCACCAACAGGTGGTAGTGGTTGGTCATGAGACACCAGGCGTGAACAGACCAGTTGTAACGCGCGCACGTCTCCCCCACGATGCCCATGAACAACCGGCGATCATGGGCATCATTATAGATCGCTTCCCTTCGATCCCCGCGCGAGGTGATGTGATACAACGCGCCAGGAAACTCTATCCTTAGTGGCCTAGCCATGGTCGAAGTAAAACGAAAACAGGGTGAGAACGCAAGGGGCTTGGGGTTTCATGCAAAAGGCAAGACCTGACCCCCTCCCACTGCTCCCACTTCGCAAGGCGGCCTCTTTGGCAGTTGGCATGGCGTTGTACCTCCTCACTTTCGAATATTATGTCCGATGTCCTGTAGGGCGGCAACGAAAGCAAAAGGCGGGTGTTAGGAGCAAATGAACTGTCCGGATTTGTAGCACATCAACGAACAAAGGGGTCCGCCCCCGTTTCGTCGGTTGCCGGGCACTGACATGAAAAAAGGGGAACGCCGAAGCGCTCCCCTTTCGCCTTTCCCGCATCCGGAGATGCAGGGCGTGGTTCAACTTCGATTAGAAGCTGTGGACCATACCGAAGGACAGGCCGGACTGCTCGCGGGCAAAAGCACCAGTGGTGTTGAAGTTGCTGCCGTGCAGTGCGATGTCGCTGTCGATATAGATCACGTAGGCCTTGGTACGCTTGCTGAAGTTGTGGTCCAGACCAATGGCCCAGGTGTCGAACTTGTCGTCGGCTTCGACGGTGCCATCGTCGGTGTACACCGCAATGTCGTCATCCCAGTCGCTGCGCAGCCACATGGCCTTCACGACATTGTTGCCGAACTTGTAAGAACCGTTGATGGTGTAGGTCTTGAAGTCGATGAAGTCGCCGGTAGCATCGACACGGCCGCCGATTGCGCCGTCGGCAGACTGGTAGATACCGCCGATGTGGAAGTTGCCGAAGTCATAGCCGGCACCGATGCGCCAGTGGGAGGCGTCAACGTTGTTGCTGACATCGTCGAGGCTCTCGTAGCCACCGCCGATGAAGAGGCCGCCGTTGGAATACATGGCTGCCAGGGAGTAGGCGCCTGCGAAGTCGCCCTGCTCGTCCACGGTTTCACCATAGTCGGCGTCGGGCACGATGGCACCCACCAGGGTCAGGCCGCTGAAGTTGGGGGAAACATAGGCGATGGCGTCGTTGGCGCGGATGTCGACGAAGCCGCCGTTGTCGCCGTCCTGGTCACCGACGTTGTAGTCGGCGATGGTGTCACCGAAGATGTCCAGCTTGCCGGTGGAGATCTTCACGGGGGTGTCGTGACGACCGTAGAGGAAGGTACCCCAGCTGCCGGAGAGACCGATGTAGGCGTTACGGGTGGCGAACCCGCCACCGCCTTCAGCGATGTTCATTTGGGTTTCCGCTTTCCAGATCAGCTTCAGGCCGTCGCCCAGATCCTCGGAGCCTTTGAAACCGATGCGGGAGGCGCGGCTGGTGACATCCCACAGGCTGTCATTGGTTTCGCGCAGGGGGTTGCCTGGGAGCAGGCCGTTGGTATCCGCTTGATCTGCGCTCAGGTAATCGATGGAGGCGTGAATCTTGCCGTAGATGGTCACCTCGGCATTGGCCGCCTGGGTGGCCATGGGCAGTGCAGCGGCGACTGCCAGGGTGAGAAGCTTCTTCTTCATAACAAGTAACTCCTTAGAGTGGTTGAAAGATTGCTGTCCAAGCGCAAGGGATGATAGTGGTTTTTTTGCAGCAGGGCAACATTTTTTTGTAAAAAAATCACAAAAAGGAAGAGGTGTTGCAAAAATGGCACTTCCAAGGCCGGCTTGACATGGCATAGGTCGCGACATAGGCTTTTGTTTATGGCTACCCCAGAACGTCACGTCCGCCTGTTCCGCAACGGCCGTAACCAGGCGCTTCGCATTCCCCGCGAGTTCGAGCTGGAGGGAGATGAGGCGATCGTCCGCAAGGAGGGCGGCCGGTTGATCGTTGAGCCGGTACGCAAGGGCAAGCTGCTGGAGCTGCTGGCCGGGCTCGATCCCATCGAGGAGCCTTTCCCCGACGTGGACGAGGACTTGCCGCCTCTTGACGACGCGTCCTTGTGATGGCTTCGTCCGCCTGGCTGCTGGACACCAACATCCTTTCCGACCTGGTTCGCCACCCCCAGGGCGTGGTGGCTGACCGGATCGCGGAGGTGGGAGAGGAGCGGATCTGCACCAGCGTCGTGGTGGCGGCGGAACTTCGTTACGGCGCGGCAAAATCGGGCTCAAAGCGGCTTGCGGAGCGGGTCGATCTGCTGCTATCCGCCCTGGAAATCCTGCCTCTGGAGCCGCCGGTGGACCGGGAGTACGCAACGCTGCGCGACCACTTGGCCCGGCGTGGTACCCCCATTGGCCCCAACGACCTGCTCATCGCGGCCCACGCCCTTGCGCTCGACCTGGTGGTGGTCACCGCCAATACCGGCGAATTTTCCCGGGTTCCCGGGCTGAAGGTAGAAAACTGGTTGGAACAGTCTTCTTCCTAACACTCTGCCGCAAGCGGGAGGGGACACAGTCCGCTATGAGCAGGGTGGTGCGTTTGGGTCGGCGTTGTGGCAGTTCGCGGCGGGGGCGCCGCTCCTGCGGAGGGGAGGGCGAGAACAAAAAAACCCTCCACGAGGGAGGGTTCGTGAAACGGGAAGCGGGATCCGTCAGCGCTTGGAGTACTGCGGCCGCTTGCGCGCCTTGTGCAGGCCCACCTTCTTGCGCTCCACCATGCGGGCGTCGCGGGTGAGGAAGCCGGCCTTGCGCAGGGGCGCGCGCAGGGATTCGTCGTACTCGAGCAGGGCGCGGGCGATGCCGTGGCGGATGGCGCCGGCCTGGCCGGTGGTGCCGCCGCCCTTGACGGTGATGTTGGCGCTCACCTTGTCCAGCATCTCGGTCACCTCCAGCGGTTGGCGCACGATCATGCGTGCGGTCTCGCGGCCAAAGAACTTGTCCAGGGGGCGGCCGTTGACGGTGATGGTGCCGTCGCCGGGGGCGAGAAACACCCGCGCGGTGGAGGTCTTGCGTCGTCCGGTGCCGTAGTTGTATTGCTGTGCCATGAGTCTCGAATCCGTATCAGCTTGTTCGTTCAGATGTCCAGGGGCTTGGGCTGCTGCGCCTGGTGGGGATGCTCGGGGCCGGCGTAGACCTTGAGCTTCTTGAACATGGCGCGACCCAGGGGGTTGCGCGGAAGCATGCCCTTGACGGCGTGTTGCAGCACCCGCTCGGGCGCCTTCTGCAGCAGCTTTTCCAGGTTGATGGACTTGAGGTTGCCCACGTAACCGGTGTGGTGGTGGTACATCTTGTCCTTCATCTTGTTGCCGGTGACGCGGATCTTCTCGGCGTTGATCACCACGATGTAGTCGCCGGTGTCCACGTGGGGGGTGTAGATGGGCTTGTGCTTGCCCTTGAGGCGACGGGCGATCTCACTGGCCATGCGGCCCAGGGTCTTGCCTTCGGCGTCGATGAGGTACCAGTCCCGGCGCACTTCCGCCGGCTTTGCGCTTACCGTTGTCATGTTCTCGTTCCCACAGATAGCGAAGCTTCGCCATGTTCCACGAAAGGGCGCGAATATTAGCCGACTTCCGGGGAAGATACAAGCGGTTTTCCGGTTGTCCGGTTCGGTCGCCGGTGATTCGCGGGGGGCGCTGCTCCCACGGACGG
>JALWGP010000142.1 GCA_027038775.1 Sedimenticola sp.
GACCTCGAGGGAGCGCTGCGCCGCTTCGAGATGCGCCTGCTGGAGGACCTCGGCTATGCCCCGGACCTGGGGCGCCAGGTCGACGGCACGCCGGTGGTGGCGGAGGGCCGATACCGCTGCGAACCCGGCTCGGGCGTGACCATAGCCGGGGATTCCGGGCCGGAGACCCTCTCCGGGGAGACCCTGCTGGCCCTGGCCGAAGGCCGCCTGCCCGCCTCGGAAACCCTGCGCCGCGAGGCGCGCCAGCTGATGCGGCGGCTGCTGGCGCCGCACCTCGGGGAGAGGCCCTTGAAGAGCCGGGAGTTGTTCCGCACAATGCGTGCAGTTTCCAGAACCCCCGGGAATTCCTGATGAAAGAGCCGATCCTGCTGGGCGTCAACATCGACCACGTGGCCACCATCCGCCAGGCGCGCGGCACCCGCTATCCCGAGCCGGTGCTGGCCGCGCTGCTGTGCGAACAGTCGGGGGCGGACGCCATCACCCTGCACCTGCGGGAGGACCGCCGCCACATCCAGGACCGCGACGTGCGCCTGCTGCGCGAGGTGCTGCAGACCCGCATGAACCTGGAGATGGCGGCCACCGACGAGATGGTGGCCATCGCCTGCGAGGTGAGGCCCGACGACTGCTGCCTGGTGCCGGAGAAGCGGGAGGAGCTGACCACCGAGGGCGGACTGGACGTGGCCGGCAACCTCCCACGGATGAAAGAGGTCTGTGCCCGCCTGGCGGAGGCCGGGATCCGTGTCTCCCTCTTCATCGACGCCGAGCCGCACCAGCTCGAGGCGGCGCTGGAGAGCGGTGCGCCCGTGGTGGAGATCCATACCGGCCATTACGCCGACGCGGTTTCGGCCCAGGCGCGCAGGCGGGAGCTCGTCCGCATCCAGGAGGCCGTGGCCACCGGTCGCCGGTTGGGCCTGCAGGTCAACGCGGGCCACGGGCTCGACTACCACAACGTGGGGGAGATCGCCGCCATCCCGGGCGTGCGGGAGCTCAACATCGGCCACGCCATCGTGGCCCGGGCCCTCTTCGCCGGCCTTGCCGGTGCGGTGCGGGAGATGAAGCGCCTGATGCTCGAGGCGGCCGACCGCTGATTCACGCCTCCTGCAGGAGAGGGGCGGCCTCTTCCTGCAGCAGGCGTTCCTTCTCCGCCAGCACCGCCTGCAGGTGGTTTCCGGCGGCGACCGGATCCTCTTCCTGGACGCTCGTCTGGAAGGCGGCCAGGGCGGCCGCGAAGGCGGGCACACCGCAGACCGCCACCGCGCCCTGCAGGCGGTGCACCGTCTGCCACAGCTCCTCCCAGTTTTCCTCCTCCAGCAGGGAAGCGATCCGCTCCAGATCGGCCGGCAGGGTCTCCACGAACTGGGCGAAAAGGTTGGTGGCGATCCTCTCCGAGCCGCCGGTGATCCGCAGCGCCTGGGCCAGGTCGCGCACCGGCAGGTGGCCGTTGGCGGCCGGCGCCCCGGGGGGTGTCGCAGCCGCAGGACGTTGCCGGGGGGAACGGCCGTCGGGGGGCAGCTGCAACTCTCGCAGGACGCGGGCCAGTTCCCGCTCCTCGATGGGCTTGATCAGGTAGGTGTCGAAGCCGCTGCGGTTGAGCTGCTGCCGGTTCTTCCACATGGCGTCCGCGGTCATGGCCACCAGGGGCAGGGTGTCGCCGCCGGGCAGGGCACGAATGGCGTTGGCGGTTTCGAAGCCGTCCAGGCGGGGCATGTGGATGTCCAGCAGCACCAGGTCCGGCCTGCTCTTCTCCAGCCGTTCCAGCGCTTCGCGGCCGTCGTTGGCCGAGATCACTCTGGCGCCCCACTCTCCGAGCAGGATCTCCATCAGCTGGCGGTTGATGCGGTTGTCGTCGGCGACGAGGATGGTCTTTCCCGACAGCCAGCGGGTACGGTCCGCATCGCTTGGGGAAGGGGCTCCCGCCGTTGCCGGCCGGGCTCCGGGGACCAGCTCGAGCAGCGCGTTCCTCAGGGTGGCGAGGCGGACGGGTTTGCTCAGGCAGTGGGTCGCCCCGGACCGCATGAAGGCATCCAGCAGCTCCTGCCTGGAGGTGCT
This sequence comes from Sedimenticola sp., assembly GCA_027038775.1. Taxonomy (GTDB): domain Bacteria; phylum Pseudomonadota; class Gammaproteobacteria; order Chromatiales; family Chromatiaceae; genus Thiolapillus. Next base: position 2,050 of record JALWGP010000142.1, read on the forward strand.
GGCCAGCAGCAGGAAGGGTGTCGCCTGCCGCCGCAGGGCCTGGAGCGTTTCGTGGATGCCTTCCGGGTGTTCCAGGTCGGCACCGCCCACGCAGAGAACCAGGGTGTCGCACTCCTCCCAGGGCCGTTCGTCCGGCAGCCGGGAGAGCGGTGGTACCGATTCGGGGGCCGTCACGGCCACGCCCATGCGGTTCAGCAGCCCGGCAATGGCCTGGCGGGAAACCGCGTGGGGTTCGAGGAGCAGGACCCTGAGCCCGCGCAGCGCGGGTTCGGCATCCTCGGCCGGCGCCGCGTCGTTCTCGCGATCGAGGTGCAGCCTGCAGACGAAGGTGCTTCCCTGGCCCGGCCGGCTGGTGACGGAGATGGAGCCGTCCATCATCTCTGCCAGCCGCTTGCAGATGCTCAGTCCCAGGCCGGTGCCGCCGGGTGACTGGGCCCGGGTCATCTGCCCCTGGACGAAGGTCTCGAAGATGTGGTCCAGCTCTTCCTCGGGAATGCCGATGCCGGTATCGGTCACGCTCATGGCCAGTTCGACCGAGTCCGGCTCCTCTGCTTCGAGCATGAGCCGCAGAATCACCTCGCCCCGGGAAGTGAACTTGATGGCGTTGTTCACCAGGTTGGTGATGATCTGGGCGATGCGGGTGCGATCCCCGATGAGCTCGTCGGGGACGTCGTCGTAGACGAAGGCGACGAGTTCCAGTCCCTTCTGGTGGGCCATGGGAGCGAGCAGGGAGACGGTGTCGTCCACGCAGCGGCGCAGTGAGAAGGGGCGGTGCTCGAGGTTGAGCTTGCCGGCCTCCAGCTTGGAGAGGTCCAGGATGTCGTTGATGATGGCCAGCAGGTTGCCGGCGGAGGTCTCGATGGTGGCCAGGTATTCCAGCTGGGTGGCGTTGAGCGGGGTCCTGCGCAGCAGGTTGGTGAAGCCGAGGATGCCGTTCATCGGCGTGCGGATCTCGTGGCTCATGCTGGCGAGAAACTCCGATTTCACGCGGTTTGCCTTGAGGGCCCGTTTTCTCGCCAGGTCCAGTTCCACGTTCTTGATCTCCAGGATCTCCATGCTCTCCTGCAGTTCCTGCGTGGCCTGCTCGATGCGGGCGTGGAGTTCCTCGCTGGCTTGCGCGATCTCCTGTGCCATCTCGTTGAAGGCCCGCTGCAGCTCGCCCACTTCACCTTGCTGATCCACGGGCACCCGGGCATCCAGGCGGCCGCGGCGAAGCTGCCGGGCGGCGCCGGTCAGCTGCTCCAGCGGGCGTGCGATCCGCTGGCTGAAGACGGTGGAGAGCAGGGCAATCACCAGCAGGCCGCCGAACGCCAGCAACAGGGTATTGCGGGTGACGACCTCCTGTCGCCGCAACAGGCCGGAAGGGTCCTGCCACAGGATCACGGTGCCGAGGTTCACGTGGCCGTCGCTGCCGGCCAGCACGGGCTGTTGCGGAACGTAGAGGTAGATCTGCTTGATGTCGTGGGTGGGCGCGATGGGGCTGCTGAAACGGGTCTCCAGCCCGTCCCGGTCGGGCAGGGGCGTGCCCCGCTCCATCAGCACCAGCCCATTGGCGTCGGTGATACGGATGGCCGCAATCTCGGGGTTTTGTTTCATGGTCTCAGCGGCCATCAGCTCCAGCACGTCGGGACGGTTGCTGATGATGCCGTTGAGGGTGGCAGCCGCCAGCTGGCGGACGATGGCGTTCCCCTTTTCGGTGAACCGTTCCTGCAGGTCCTGGGAACGGACCTGGAGCAGGTACAGGGAAAGGGCTCCGAGGATCATCATGCTCGGAACCAGGGTGATGAGCAGCAGCTTCAGGCGGATCTTGTGCATGGGCCTCCCTGGGAGCCGGTCCGGGTGAAAGCGTAACAGGAAAACCACCTTGGCTGCAGCCGGTCTCACCGCCAACAAATCTTCGCGGGCCTTCGCCGCAGAAGATAAAATAACGCGATGAGCAGGATACTCGTACTCGAAGATACCGTCGGCGACACCCCCCTGGTGGCCCTGCAGCGGCTGCCGGGCGACACCTCCAACCGCCTGCTGGTGAAGCTCGAGGGCAACAACCCCGCCGGTTCGGTGAAGGACCGGGCGGCGCTGAGCATGATCCGCGAGGCGGAACGGCGTGGCGAGATTCGCCCCGGAGACACCCTGATCGAGGCCACCAGTGGCAACACCGGCATTGCCCTTGCCATGGTGGCCGCCTTGCGCTCCATGGT
>JALWGP010000143.1 GCA_027038775.1 Sedimenticola sp.
ATGGAGGCGCGCCGCCTCCTCGAATCCCTGGAGGCCGGCGACCCCGAGCCACAGGCCGACGGGGCAGCACGGGCCGCCGCCGATGGCCGCTATGAGCTGATCCTGGACGAGGCGCAGTTCGAGGCCTGGCGGAAGCAGCTGGAACAGGCCGGGCTCTTCGCCTTCGACACCGAGACCACCAGCCTGGACTACATGCAGGCCGAGCTGGTGGGCCTCTCCTTCGCCGTGGAGCCGGGCCGGGCGGCCTATGTGCCCCTGGCCCACCGCTACCCCGGCGCGCCCGAGCAGCTGGACCCAGCCTGGGTGCTGGAGCGGCTGAAGCCCCTGCTGGAGTCCGACGGCCACCCCAAGCTGGGCCAGAACCTCAAGTACGACATGAGCGTGCTGGCCCGTCACGGCGTGGTCCTGCGCGGCATTGCCTACGACACCATGCTCGAGTCCTACGTGCTCGACTCCACTGCCACCCGCCACGATATGGACTCCCTGGCGAAGAAGTACCTGGACTACGAGCCCGTCTCCTTCCAGTCCATTGCCGGCAAGGGGAAGGGCCAGCTCACCTTCGACCAGATCGACCTGGAGCAGGCGGCGCCCTACGCGGCGGAGGATGCCGACATCACCCTCCGGCTGCACCAGGTGCTCTGGCCGAAGCTGGAGCCCGAGCCGGGGCTGCGCTTCGTCTTCGAGGAGATCGAGATGCCCCTGGTGCCCGTGCTCTCGCGCATGGAGCGCACCGGCGTGCGCATCGACACCGCCCTGTTGAGGCAACAGAGCGCCGAGCTGGCGGAGAAGCTCCGCCGGCTGGAAGAATGCGCCTACGAGCTTGCCGGCCGCCCCTTCAACCTGGGTTCCCCGAAGCAGATCGGCCAGATCTTCTTCGAGGAGCTCGGCATGGAGGTGATCCGCAAGACCCCCAAGGGGGCTCCCTCCACCTCCGAGGAGGTGCTGCAGGAGCTGGCCGCCCGCGGCCACGAGCTGCCGGCGGTGATCCTGGAGCACCGGGGACTGGCCAAGCTCAAGTCCACCTACGTGGACAAGCTGCCCGAGATGGTGGACCCCGACACGGGGCGCGTCCACACCAGCTACCACCAGGCGGTGGCCGCCACCGGGCGGCTCAGTTCTTCGGATCCCAACCTGCAGAACATCCCGGTGCGCACCGAGGAAGGGCGGCGCATCCGCAAGGCCTTCGTGGCCGAGCCGGGCTGGGTGATGCTGGCGGCCGACTACTCCCAGATCGAGCTGCGCATCATGGCGCACCTCTCCGGCGACGAGGGGCTCAAGTGCGCCTTCGAGCAGGGGTTGGACATCCACGCCGCCACCGCCGCCGAGGTGTTCGGCTACGAATCACCGGATGCGGTGGACCCCGAGGCGCGCCGCCGCGCCAAGGCCATCAACTTCGGCCTCATCTACGGCATGTCCGCCTTCGGCCTGGCGCGCCAGCTCGGGCTGGGCCGTGACGAGGCCCAGGAATACATCGACCGCTACTTCGAGCGCGACCCCGGCGTGCGCGAGTTCATGGAGCGTACCAAGGCCCAGGCCTTTGAGCAGCGCTATGTGGAGACGCTCTTCGGCCGCCGTCTCTACCTGCCCGACATCCGCGCCCGCGGCCCCCGTCGCGCCGCCGCCGAGCGCACCGCCATCAACGCCCCCATGCAGGGCACCGCCGCCGACATCATCAAGCGCGCCATGATCGCCGTGGACCGCTGGCTGGAAGAGGAGAGGCCCGAGGTGCGCATGGTGATGCAGGTGCATGACGAGCTGGTGTTCGAGGTGAAGGAGGAGCAGGTGGACCAGGCCCGGGAGAAGATCATCGCATTCATGCGTGGGGCGGCGGAGCTGGAGGTGCCGTTGGTGGTGGATGTGGGGGTGGGGGAGGACTGGGAAGCGGCGCATTGAGGCCGTCCCGGCTCAGCACCCCAGGTGGGACCTCAGGCGCGCCACGATGTATTCCAGCTCCTGGTTTGAGAGGAGCGAATAGATCGGCAACGACAGACAGCCGTTCCACAGTGCCTCGGCGTTGGGAAACCTGCTTGGGTCCAGAGCGTAGCGCTCGCTGTAATAGGTCATCCGGTGAAGCGGCTTGTAGTGGATGGACGTTCCTATGCCATCGGCCGCAAGCAGTTCGATCAGCCGGTTGCGTTCGATGGGCGCGTTCCTCTTCAGCACGACTGGAAACAGGTGCCATGCATGTTCATCCGGCCGGACCCGGACCACGGGCAGCTCAATGCAATCCAGGTCCGCCAGGTGCTCGAGGTAGTATTCCGCGCACCGCTGCCGTTCCGAGCGCATGGTTTCCAGTCGTTCCAGTTGGGCCAGCCCGACAGCTGCATTGATGTCGGGCATGTTGTATTTGAATCCTGGCGCCACGACATCGTATTCCCATTTGCCGCCGACACCACTGAAACGTGCCCAGACGTCCCTGTCGATGCCGTGGAGCCTCATGATCCGCGCTCGTCTCGCCACGTCGGGATCGTTCGTGACCAGCATGCCTCCTTCGCCCGTGGTCATGGTCTTGTTCGCATAGAAGCTGAAGCAGGCTACGTGACCCATTGCGCCCACGGGTATCCCCTTTTCGGAGGCAGGTAACGCATGTGCGGCGTCCTCCACCAGCCATACGCCGTGGCGTTCACAGATTCGTCTAATACCTTCACTTGTGCCGTCCAGAACGGGGGCGGCCTGACCGCCGAAGTGCACGACGATCACCGCCTTGACATGGCTGTTTTCCGCCAGCGCCTGTTCGACGGTCTCGGGGGTCAGAGAGAACGTCCCGCTGTCCACGTCCAGCAGTACCGGGTCGGCTCCAAGGTACCGCACCACTTCCGCGGTCGCCGTAAAGGTCCAGGTTGGCACGAGCACCTTGTCCCCCGGGCCGATGCCGAGGGCCTCGAGGGCGAGGTGTAGCGCTGCCGTGCACGAATTGACTGCGCACGCATGGCGGGTGCCTGTCAGCTCCGCCATTTTTTCTTCCAGCCGGGCGGCTTTCGAAGCGGTTGTCAACCAGCCGCTCTCCAGTACTTCGGATACATAGGACAGCTCATTGCCGGAACAGTCGATTCTGGAAAAAGGTATTTTCATTTCGGTGTGCGGGGTTCGTAGTGTAAAAAGGGCAATACTGTCTGCACCAGGATCTTGATGTCATGCCAGGTCGTTCTGGATTCGATGTACTCCCGGTACAGGGCCAGCTTGTGGGGCAGTATCTCTTCCCTGTACGCGGTTTCCGGATCGGGTGCCGAGCTCAGTATTTCTTCCTCGTTCCTGTAGGTCAGTGCGGCCGGATCGGTTATGCCAGGCCTTGCGCGCAAGACGAATGCCCATTCCTCGGGATAGGCTTCCACCCACTTTCTTATCTCCGGTCTCGGCCCGACGAGCGACATGTCTCCCTTTACCACGTTGATCAGCTGTGGGAGCTCGTCCAGCTTGGTACGGCGCAAGAAAGAGCCGAAAGGTGTCACTCGCCGCGAATCCCCTGCGTCGAACCTTCCTTCTTCTGCATGCGCCAGAGGCCTCATGGTCCGGAACTTGTAGATCCAGAAGTCCCGGCCACCCTTACCCACTCTCTTTTGCCTGAAAAGGACGGGGCGGCCGTCCGTCACCAGGATGAGAAGGGCAATCAGTGTGAATAGCGGGGTGAGCAAGATGACCGCCGGGATGCTCAGGAATAGATCGAAAAGTCTTTTGCCGTTCACGTGGTTGCCGACGTGTGAGGAAGGTCTCGTTCCATGTTCGTGCTGGCTACTGCTCAGAATACCACTGCAGCATTCCCGACAGTTTGCCGACCAGCTCGTTGCTATCGAAACGCCTCAACATTGCCGGGCCGTGCCTGGCTATCCACCTTGCGACGCCGGGATTGATCCAGGGCGCCAGTTCGATACGCTGGTCGATTGGTTCCTTCCGGAACCCCATGCCCGTCTTGAATCGGTCCAGTGTATCCATGCCTCGTTGCACCGATTCCAGCCCTATGGAGACGGCATGAATGTCCGGTCTGGCGAGCGTGGCCTCGAGAAACCTGAAGAACAATGCGTTGTTCGGGTACTGGCGCAGGAAGGCTCGCGAAGATCGAACGATCAGGATGTTCGCCCACTGATCCATGGTGAAAGAGATCAAGAAAGCCGCAAGCGTCCCGTCGACGAATGCACCCCAGGTTTCTGCGCCTTCCGTGTGGGCGGCCTGCCGGTAGTACCTGCGCCAGTAGTCGTCGTGTCCCTTGGGTATGCGCCGGCCCTGCCTTTCCAGGGTTTCCCGGTTGATGGCAGGGCCATGTTCGACGAGATCGTCGAAGTCGATTTGCCGAACGACGCAGTTTTCCAGTCCGCGACGCGTCTGGTTGCGGGCCTTGCCGTCGAGCGTGGACAGGTCGTATTCCGGTTCGTCACAGACCAGGATGTAGCTGGGGCGCCCCTGGCCGGGCCGACAAGCATGCCTTGCAATCCAGCCGTCCCGTCCCAGCACGGCCCGGTAGTCCACTGCCGCGACGTCCACCGGCTTGTGAAAAGGAAAGCTCATGTAGACATGGGGGTGCGCGTCGAACCAGCGGAAGCCGCCCTCCTCCCGGACGCGATGTCCCATCGCTTCCAGAAATGCTGTGAATCCATCGGTGCTCATGGGGCTTCTTTTCGGTACAGGATGAATTCCTTTGGTGCCAGGTTCAGGTTTCCGCCCGTTGCCCGGTAGATGGTGGCCGTCGTGAAATAGTAGGCGTCGTTCAAAAGCCTCAGGAGCTTGTTCCCGTACATGGGGGACTGTTCCGGATGTGCGGAAACCTCCGAAAACCCGTGGTTACCCAGCATCCTGCCCAGCGTGTCCCGGGAATAGTAAAAAAGGTGCACGCCCGCGTTCAGGCGGGCAGGCTCCCCGTAGACGATCCTGGAAACCAGCCCCGTGTTCTTGAGAAGCCTGAATCTCAATCCGGGGATTTCCACCGCGAAGATGCCGTTTGGCTTGAGGATCCTCCTGATCTCGCGCAGATCCTTGTTCGGGTTGGGATGGAAAAAGAAGGCGTCGAGAGACGTGATGACATCGAACTGCTCGTCCTCGAACTCCTGGTCGGCGAGGAAGCCTTCGTGGACGGGAACCCCGTATCGTTCCTGGGCCGCCCTCGCCGCGAACCTGGAAGGTTCGACGCCTTCCACTCTCCATTCTGGCCGATCGGTAAAGTAACCGAGGAATGCGCCCGAGGCTGTGCCAAGGTCCAGCAGCCTGGCGCCGGAAGGGAAAGTGTTCCGGATGATCCTTGCCTCCCTTTCCAGGCTGTGCGTTCGATAGGCCACGAAATGTTCCTCGACCCGGTTTTCCGAATCGATGTACTCCTCCATGAAGTGGCGCCGGATTGCCTCTTCCGATGGCCTGGGGTTCACGAACAGCAACTTGCAGTTCGTGCACCGGACGATCCGGTAACCATTGGACGAGGTGAAGGGCGACATCTCCCCGTGGTTGCAACACGGACAGGCCGGGAGCGTTTCCAGCATGGAGTTGCCGTCGGCTACTAGGGCATGGTTGTTCATTTCCTCAACGACCGTACCTTGTGATCTGTGAACCCAAAATGGCACGCGTGACGCCGACCAGGAAACCTGCATTGGCAAGCGCGAAGCTGTAGACGCTGCCGATGACGGACGGTACTTTCATGTTCTTGCGGTCCGCAAGCCATCCGAACGCCGCCGCGGCGACCAGTGCTGTCAAGCCCGTTGCGGCGGTAGCGTAGAGACCGGACCTCCCTGCCAGGAACAGCGCGGTGACTACGGAAATGATAATAAAAAACGGGGACAGCCATCTGAGTATCTTGTGTGACCACAGTGCCCATGCATATCCGGGATTTCTTACCGGGTTGAGCAGGCCAGGATATGCCCAGGTGCCCTGCCAGTTCCGCAGCGTCATCCTGACCCTGGCGCGGAATTCTCCCGCGCTGTCCGAGGCCATGCGGTCGTACGCGACGGCGTCCGGGACGTATACCCATAGGCGCCCCGCCTGGACGACATCCAGTGGAACGACGCAGTCCTCGCCGAATGCCGGGTTCATGGGGACGAACAGCGACTTGCGGACCGACATGCATGCGCCGGAGGCCACGGCGAGTATTCCCAGGCGGCTCTCTTCGCTGCGCAGCCGGAGTTCGTATTTCCAGTAGGCGCCCTGGTTGTCGGAGATGTGGCTGTTGTCGGACCCTTCGGAAACGAACAGCAGTTTGCCCACGGTTCCACCCACTGCCGGGTTGTTGTAGTGCTCGACCGTCGCCTTGATGAATTCCGTGTCGAACCTGGTTTCGGCGTCGGTGAAGATGATGATCTCCCCCCGGGCCAGGCGGATTGCCTGGTTTTGCGTGTCCGTCTTGCCCTTGCTGTGTGCCGGCCGAAACAGCCGTACCCGTTCGTCTTCGTGGCGTGAGACGATGTCGTCCGTACCGTCGGTGGACATGTCCGAGGCGACGAGCAGTTCCAGCTTGTCGGCCGGATAGTCCTGCTCCAGGATGTTCTGGATCTTGCTCTCGATCACATCGGCTTCGTTGAACGCTGTCACCAGGACCGTTACGGAGGGTGGCCGGCCCGGTTTCCGGGCAGGGGCCCTGGTTCCATCACGGGCCGGTAGCAGGGTGAGAACGGCTCCATATCCCCAGTAGATGTAGAGAACGATCACCGTGGATATCCAGAATATGGCTTCTATCATTGGTTCAGTGGTTGCGTGAGCCGTGCGAAGGTATGCATGTCCTTGGACCGGTTCAGTTCAGGTAGAACCCGAAGGCCTCGAGTGCCGTGAATGCGGCCAGGGTGGTGAGAAACAGTGTCAGGCCGAGCATCCGCTTCCACAGCAGGATCGCTGCCTTCAGCAGGAAGATGAACAGTTCTGCGCACACCCATGAAAAGGCGGCACGCACCGGCAGTGCCTCGACGGGGCCGTACTGCATGATCGCCACGAACATCGCCAACCCCGCCAACACGGTGGCGAGGTCTGCCCAGTTGATGTTCATCGCGTTCAGCGTGTACTTCAGTGAAAAGTTGACCGACGAAACCAGGAGGCCGGGCAGCAGCCAGGCCATCACCGAGGCCCCGGTGGAAAAGGTGTCGGGATAGAGGAGGGTGAAGATCAGCGGGGCGAGCAGCATCCCTGCCAGGCTGACGCAGAGCATCGTGATGGTTACCAGGAAAACCGTGCTGTTCACGAGGGAGGAGATCCTGCTGGTGTCGCCTGCCTTCACGGCCTTCGCCAACGAGGGAAACGATGAGACTGTGATTGCGGTACCCACGAAACCTGCAGATGCAACCAGGGTGAACGCGGCGCCGTAGATGGCGATGTCCTCGTCGGTGCCCATCTGGTCCAGCATGAAAACCCCCAGCCTCTGGAAGAGCGTCATCGCAAAGAAAGCGGCGCCGATGGGCAGTGATTTTCCCAGTATTTGAAAGACACCCGGGGGCGCGCTTTCTGCCGGGCCTTCTTTGTCGAACAGGCCTCTGACCACCGGCAGGCGGCTGGTGATGAATACCCGCAGGATATTGCTGATGCACCACAGCACGAGAAGTGTTTCGATGCCGCTGCCGAAGAGAGCGGCCAGAACGAGCAGGAAAACCGTTGCCAGTCGCCAGAAGACGATGATCGATGCCTCGACGTCCAGCCTTTCCCGGCCCCGAAGCAGCCAGAGCAGGGGATCCGTGGCGGGCTGGCTCACGGCGATCAATACGACCGGGAGCAGCAGAGTGCCCGGCAGAGTTTCGATCGGCGCCAGGAACAGCCCTGCCCCGAAGACCGAAGAGGTGATGAGCTTTGCTCTTGCAAGTGCCCCGAGATTGCCGGATACGGCCTTGGAGGTGGCAAACTGCCTGACCGCCCATATCCTCGCACCGGAGTCGCTGGCCATCTCTCCCACGGCAACGATGGCCGCGGCTGCAATGTAGGCGGCGTATTCGGATATCGGCAGGAGGTTCGCCAGCGCTACGACCAGAAACAGCTGGGTTGCCAGTGAAATGAGGGAGGCCCCGGAGTTGAAGAAGGCGTTCTTCCAGAACGACGGGCCTCGATTCGCCGTGCCGAGTAGTTTCCTGATTGCCGGGCCGAAGTGGTTGCCGCCGGTTTCCATGGTGGCTCTCATGGGGTCTGTGTCTGCCGGGATTCGTCGGGTAAGAAAGAAAGCAGGAGCAGCAGTCCTGTCAACGACCAGAACGCGATGCCGTTGACGGCATACGAGAAGATGCTTGACACTTCCACCAGTTCTCGCACAAGGTAGAGCAGGAGCATCGCAATCATTGCGCCCCGGGCCAGTCTTCCCCGAACCGTGGCCGGAAAGCGTCTCGCTGACCGCCAGACGAGGACCGGAACCAGGAGATAGAGGGCGATGCCGGCGATCCCCAGGCCGCCGGCCATCTCAAGCATGCCGCTGTGGGGGGAGTCGTAGTCCGGGTGCCCCTTGCTGGCGAGTGCCTCCTTCCAGTTTGCAACGCCTATACCCGTAGCCCAGTTCTCGAGAAACACCTCGGTTCCGGCTTCCCAGACCTGGGCCCGGTTCCCGGTCCTGAAGATGTCGGGGCGGATGCGCAGGATCCCCAGGATCGGGTTGTCCTGGTTGAAACTCTTCCATCTGGGAGCCGAAGCCGTGGCTCGTTCACGGCCCGTGGCCGGTGGAGCGTTGTCTCCAGGGGTGGAGACACGGGCTTCATGTTGGCCGGGGGATTTTCCCTCCGGGACAGGGGTGCCGTACTGTTTCCAGATCACTGCGGCTCCGCCCAGCACCACGCCTGCAAGGGCCGATGCAAGGAGCAGCCGGGAGATGCCAAGCCTCCCGGGCGTCTTCCTGGTCAGGTACAGCCAGGCGATTCCCGCAACCGCAAAGGCGATGAAAGTGGCCTTGCTCAACGTCGCCAGCAACGCAAATGACGAAAGGCCGGTGACGAGGGCTGCAGCCGAGGGCGAGAGCCACCCGAGCCGGTGGGCGAGGAAGCTCCCGCCGAGCGTGAGCGCGGCGAACAGCGCCAAGGCGTTCGGGCTTTTGATGGCGCCGTAGAGCCTGGCGGAGCGGTTGAGAAAATCGTGTGGTATCAGCCACCTACAGGCGCAGAAATAGTAGAGGACAGAAACTGCAAGGGTGATACAGAATCCCGCAACGAAGGCGAGCCAGCACTGTCGAACGAACGCTTCGCGGTTCTCCTGCAGCTTCCCGGCACCGTAGATGGCGGGCCCCGTTGCCATTGCGAGCAGGGTGGCGATGGTCAAGCCGATGTCCCTTGGCTCGAATCCATTGGTTGAAAGGGAAACGAGCGAGACGATGCCGTAGCCCGCGATGATATAGAGCATCCAGGAAACCCTGGCTTCCATGACGAGAGCCTTTCGGTACGCTCCATAGGAAACCATCCCGACCAGGCAGGCGATGGCCAGGAACTTGATGCCGTAGGTGAAACCGGAGCCGGCGCTGCCGATTCCCTGGATCGGCAGGATGAAGAAGAACAGCCGTGCCAGGACGGCAGTGGCGCCTGCTAACGCCATTTCAGCTTGTAGAGATTGACGGCCTGATAGGACATCATCCTGAAGACCCGCACCACGGAATCCCAGAACTTTTCCGAGGGCCTGAAGGCGAGGACGTTCTCGAGGTCGACCTGGTACCCAAGGGTGTGGAGGGTGTTGCCGGCCTCACGTTCAATCGTTTCGATCTCTGCCGGTGTCAGGGATTTCCTGTACCTGCCGACGGAGGCGGTGGAGACGGGACTGGTTACCTTGCGATGGCGGTCGAACCTGGACAGCGCGGAGGCCGCCTCGGTCCGGTAGAACTCCAGCATGTCGTCCGAATAGGGAAGGCCGAGGAATTCCGTAATCCCATGAAGAACATCGTGCGGGTTGGCAACCAGCTCTTCATAGCGGACGGTCATGACCCTTTCCGGGCCAAGCTTCCTCTCCGCCAGCATGCCGTTCAGTATCCGCTGGTTCCACTCCTCGGCGACCAGCATCGGCGTGCGGCCGCCCCAGAACGGTTCTTTCTTGACCGATGCCGCCACGTCCCTGGCGTCACGGACCACGTTGATGATCTTCGAGGACGGGAAAAGGTTGTCGAGGAAAAAGATGGAGTTGATGTAGGCGGGGGTCTTGTCTCCCAGATAGCGGAGATTACGAAGCTTGTCGCCGGCCATGGATGCAATGACGGCCTTGACCACGTCGCCGTACGTGGGTGTGGGGCCGGCGAGCTCCAGTATCTGCTCCCGTGACGGGATCGATTTCCAGTGGGCGCGCTTTCCCAGAAATTCCAGGATGTCATCGACGAGCACGGCGATGTCCAGCTCGTGGTCGACGACGTAGTGATTCAGTTTTCTTCCGAACACGGGAATGAAGACCGTTTCCTCGGGAATGAAGACGTTCGGGTGGGCCCCAAGCATGAGCCTGAGAAGAGAGGTGCCCGATCTGTAACATCCAACGATGAACAGTTCTTCCGGGGGGGATTGTTCCGCGTGTTCGCCGGTGGCCGGCAGGCTGTCGGTGTAGGGGGGGGTCAACGAATCGGCTTCCCTATGCATCAGATTCCCAGCGTACGGTAGGCAAGAACAGCCTCTTGTCGATATTCGATTTCTCGGAGAGCACCTTCTCCATCATCTCCTGCAACACATCGGTGTTCAGCAGGTGCGGCTTCAAGCCGAGTTCCAGCAAGCTGGAATGGGCAGCGTTGTAGTAATGCTCCTCCGCCTCTTTTCTCGGGTTGTCCACGTGATCGACCCGAACGTCCAGTCCGAGGTTTTTTCCGGCTTCAACCACCAGTTCGGCTGCCTGGTTGACGGTGAACTGCTCGGTGAACTGGTTGAAGATCCTGAGTTCACCCGGGCTCGCCGGGTTTTCCACCGAGAGGCGTACGCACTCCAGGGTGTCGACGAGGTTGATGTAACCCCGGGTCTGGCCGCCCCGGCCATAGACAGTCAGGGGAAATCCCGCCACGGCCTGGACGACGAACCTGTTGATGACGGTCCCGAATATCTCGTCATAGTTGAAGAACGGTAGCAGCCTGCTGTCGCTCCTGCATTCGTCCGTGAAGATCCCGTACACGGGGCCCTGCATAAGGTCGGTGGCGCGCAGGCCCCAGGTCCGCACATAGAACCACAGCAGGTCCGTGTCCATGATCTTCGTCGTATGGTACAGGCTGCTCGCCTGCCTGGGATACAGGAAGCGGTCCCTTCTGCCCTTGTGTTCTATGTCGATCCATCCCTCTTCTATGTCGATGTTCGGCGTACCATACTCTCCCATGGTGCCGATCTTCGTGATGTGTATGGACGGATCCACCTCTTTCACGGCATAGATGACGTTGAAGGTGGCGCCAAGGTTGTTGGAGAGCGTCAGCCGGGCGGCCTGGTGGCCCGCCATGGAATAGGGCGCCGATGGCTGCTCTGCGTAGTGGATGATGGCGTTCGGGCCAAAGTCTCTGACCAGCGAATGGAGGAAGCCCCACTCCTGAACATCCCCAATGTGGACCTGGATCTCTTTCCCCGTGAGATCTTTCCAGATGCGGGCGCGCTGATGAAGATTTGGTGGTTCCCAGAGCGGCTCCACGTCCAGTTCCCTGGCCAGCCGGCGCCTCAGGTAATTGTCGGCCACGCATATGTCGTGGCCGGCGGCGGAAAGGTGCATTGCCGTTGGCCACCCAAGGTACCCGTCGCCGCCCAGTATCAGTATGCGCATTTCTTCCGATTCCCTTTCGGCCGGTACCGAATGATCATTCTGCAAGCAGTATCCGGTCCCTGTTCAGGAAGGAGCGGATTTCGTCCGTGGTCATCGCGCGCTCATCCGACGAGATGTATGGCCTGTCGACCCGGTCGGAAACCATGTCCGAATAGTCGTACGAGATGTCGCTGTAGATGTTCCGGAAGGCGGGCAGCACGACGAAATAACGCTCCAGCTCGATTGCGCGCCTCGTCTCCTCAGAGTTCATGAGCTCCTCGAACATCTTTTCTCCGGGTTTTACCCCGGTTTCGATCAGGTCGATGTCCCCCGGCTTCATTCCGTAGCTCGGCGCCAGTTCTTCGATCATCGCCTTCGCCAGGTCCTCGATCCTCAGCACGGGCATCTTGGTAATGAAGACCTCTCCCCCTTTCGCCAGCATGCAGGAGTCGATGACCAGCCGTATTGCCTGGTCGACGCTCATTACGAAGCGCGTCATGCGCCTGTCCGTCAATGTCACCGGGCCGCCAGAGGCGATCTGCCCGCGGAACACCGGGACAACGGAGCCGTTGGACCCGAGCACGTTTCCAAACCGGGTGGAAGTGAAGATCGTGCGCCCGCCCCCCCCGTGGGCATTGGCCGCCGTCATCAGGCGTTCCCCCATGAGCTTCGAGGTGCCCATGACGTTCGTGGGATTTACCGCCTTGTCGGAGCTCGTGAAGACCACGCGTTCCACATCGTTCTGCGAGGCTGCGGCAATGACGTTCTGCACACCGAGGATGTTGGTTTCCACCGCCTGGTCCGGCGAATACTCGCAAAGTGTCACATGCTTGAGAGCGGCCGTGTGGAACACGATGTCCATGCCCCGCATGCGGCGAACCAGCTCGTCCCGGTCCCGGACGTCTGCGATGAAGAAATGGGCCCTCGGATCATCCGCATAGCGCTGATTCAGGAAAAAAAGGCCGCTTTCATCGTTGTCGATGCCGACCACGCTGGCAGGGGAGTACGCGTCGGGGTCGAGCAGGTGCTCGACCAGGGCGCTGCCGATCGTCCCACATGCGCCAGTCACCAGAATGTTCTTGCCTTCGAATGAAACCATGGGGTGTCCAGGAATGCCTTGATCAGGTGTGCGCGGTTCGTGTCATGAAAATCCAGCGAGACAAGTTACAGTGATTGCCAGGCATTATTGTTGCAGTCATCCCGTGGTTCGATCGTGCATCCTGTCGGCAGCGGGCCGCTTTGCGCAAGGCACCGGTGGAGTTGATGGCAAGAGACCGGGCCAGTGGCCTGGTCGCAGCCGAATGGTACCAAGACTTTGCGGGCAGCGATAGTTGTTCCCCGGGGTGTGGTATCTTCGGAACCGACTGGCACCGGGCCGGGTTCTGGCGTATCCAATTCAACTACGCTATCTTTCCCGCGTCGAAGCGGCGACCACTTCGGCGCGCACCGGTTCCGAAATACCGCCAACCCCGTCGGGGCGTGGGCCTTTTCCGCCCGTTCGTAAGCCGGTTCGGGGCGGCAGAAATCGAGATGATGTCCGCATTACAACAGCTATTTGCAAGGACTCGCAGAACCGTAGTGGTGGCGATCATCGACCTGGCGATGATTCCCCTGGCCTGGTTTGGCGCCCATTGGCTCCGCTTTAATCTGGGCACCATTCCCCCCGAGATGAATCTGCCCATATGGCGGGCGTTGTGGGCGCTGGTCCCCGATCCACGGCCTTCCGTCCGGTCTGTTGGCCGCTGCCGCGGGCGGTGGCGCTTTGCTT
>JALWGP010000144.1 GCA_027038775.1 Sedimenticola sp.
TCTCACCGCCATGCGCTACGCCGACTGGGCCCTGGGGCGCTTCTTCGAGGCCGCCCGCAAGGAGCCGTGGTTCGAGGAGACCCTGTTCGTCCTGGTGGGTGATCACGGTTTCGGCCTCCCGGCGCAGATTTCGGACATCGACCTGCTGCGCTTCCACGTGCCTCTCCTCTTCCTGGGGCCCGGGATCCGGGAGTCGTACGGCGCCGTCAACCACACCGTGGGCTCACAGCCCGACGTGGTGCCTACGGCCGTGGCCCTGCTGGTGGGCGACTCGTTCACCCACCAGTGCTGGGGAAGGAACCTCCTGAATCTGCCAGCGGAAGACCGGGGCTTCGCCATCATCAAGCCATCGGGCAGCGACCACACGGTGGCCCTGCTGCGGGGAGATCGCATCCTGGTCAAACCACCCGGCGGCGAGCCGGTTCTCGGACGTTACGAGCTCTATCCCGAGGCCCGCTATCACAGGGAGGCAGCGGATGACGACCTCCGGGAGTACCTGAGCGACCTCAACGCCTACATCGCCACCGTCATGCGCGCCTTGCTGGAGAACCGCACCGGCGTGCCGCAGGATCAGTAGAGCCAGGGATCGCGCACCCAGCGGAAAGGGGATTCGCCCCCGTCTCCGAAGGGATGGCACAGCACGCGGTCGGCCACCGCCGCCAGCTGCCCCCGCACCACCACCAGGGGCAACCGGGGCCGCAGCCAGGGCGGGATTCCCAGCTCCTGGCAGAGCCGCTTGAAGCCGCGGCTCCCCTCGCGCCCCGCGGGCCGGCAGCGCACCCCCTGGTGACGGAAACGCACCTCCACCCCCGCCTCCGGAAGCCACACCGGGCGGGCGCCCTCGAGCCGCAGCTCACCCAGCCCTCCGGGCAGAGGAAGCGGTGCATCCCCCCGCCAGTGGAGCACTGTTTTCTCCGGCACCGGCGGCAGGGGGCCAGGGAACAGGTAGAGACGATTCCGGTAGCGCCGCAGTGCCCCACCCTTCCAGTGGACCTCCGGCGCAGCGTCCCGCCGCGCGCCCGGCAGCTCCCGCAGCGCCCGCGCCAGCACGTCGGCGGGCGGGGGCGTGACGCCGTTGCGCCGCATCCAGTGGCGCAGCAGGTTCCGCTGCCGCGCCGGCGAGAGGCGCATCAAGGCATCCAGCCCGAGGCGCCAGGGACGGGACTCTCCTGCCCGTTCGAGATCCAGCGCCGCCAGCTCGCCCAGCAGCTGCGCCGCCTCGGCGCAGTGCCGCGCCGATCGGCCCACGGTGACCCCCAGGCCGGGCCAGCGCCGCTTCAGTAACGGAAGCACCTCGTGCCTCAGGTAGTTGCGCGCCATGCGCCGGTCGGCGTTGCCGGGATCTTCCATCCAGGCGATTCCCTGCGCCTCCGCCCAGCGGCGCAGCCCGGCCCGGCTCTCTCCCAGCAGCGGGCGCGCCATCCAGCCCCGCCGCCAGGCGCGCACCGGCGGCATGCCCGCCAGTCCTTCCACGCCGGCGCCGCGCAACAGCTGCAGCAGGAGGGTCTCCACCTGGTCGTCGCCGTGGTGGGCGAGCAGCAGCATCTCGCCTTCACCCAGGATCTCGCCGATGGCGGCGTAGCGTGCCTCCCGCGCCACCGACTCCAGGCTCTGGCGGGAGCCGGCGGCCACCTCCACCCTGCGCACCGTCAGGGGGACCGAGAGGGCGGCGCAGCGCTCGCGGCAGTGGCGGGACCACAGATCGGCGTCGGGATGCAGGCCATGGTGGACGTGGACGGCGCGCAACGGCGCGGCCAGGCGGGGCCGCTGCGCGGCCATGAGGTGGAGCAGAACCATGGAGTCGAGCCCGCCGCTGAGCGCCACCAGGTAGCCGCGCGGCTCGGGCAGGGAGCGAAGCTGTTCCAGCAGCCGTTGCGGCAGCGAATCCGTGCGCCTACTGCTCGCTGTAGACACCGTAGGACATGAGGCGGCGGTAGCGCTCTTCCAGCAGCCGCTCCACCGGCTTGCCCTCCAGCTGGTCGAGGGCGGCGAGCAGCGCCTGCCTGAGGTTGTCGGCCATCTCGTCCGGATCGCGGTGGGCGCCGCCCAGGGGCTCGGGCACGATTCCGTCGATAAGTCCCAGCTCCTTGAGACGGGCCGAGGTGATGGCCATGGCCTCGGCGGCCTGGGGCGCCTTGTCGGCGCTCTTCCAGAGAATGGAGGCGCAGCCTTCGGGGGAGATCACCGAGTAGGTGGCGTACTCCAGCATCAACAGCCGGTCCGCCACGCCGATGGCCAGCGCGCCGCCGGAGCCGCCCTCGCCGATCACCGTGGCCACGATGGGGGTGCGAAGCCCGGCCATTTCGCGCAGGTTGCGGGCGATGGCCTCGCTCTGCCCCCGCTCCTCGGCGTCGATGCCGGGATAGGCGCCCGGGGTGTCGATGAAGGTGAGCACCGGCAGCTTGAAGCGCTCCGCCGTCTCCATCATGCGCAGCGCCTTGCGGTAGCCCTCCGGACGCGGCATGCCGAAGTTGCGCTTGAGCTTTTCCTTGGTGTCCCGCCCCTTCTGGTGGCCGACCACCATCACCGGGCGCCCGCCCAGGCGGCCGATGCCGGAGACGATGGAGGCGTCGTCGGCAAAGGCGCGGTCCCCGTGGAGCGGTTCGAAGTCGTCGATGATGCGCTCCACGTAGTCGAGGGTGTAGGGGCGCAACGGATGGCGCGCCAGCTGTGAGATCTGCCAGGGGGTGAGCCCCGAGAAGATGGACTCGGTGAGGTTGCGGCTCTTCTCCTCCAGGCGCTCGATCTCCTCCTGGATGTTGATCTCCGCGTCATCGCCCAGCAGGCGCAGCTCGCTGATCTTCGCCTCCAGCTCGGCGATGGGCTGTTCGAATTCGAGAAAGTTGAGATCCATGGGCGCACCCCGGTTTGGAACCTGGGGAAATGATACCGAAAATCGGGCGGGGAAGCTGCCATTGCCTGGCGGGCCGGCTGTAGCCCAACCCTGCCCACGGGTACGAACCTGGAGGCAGGAAGCCCTTTCCCGGGGGATCTGACGGGACGTCCGAGGCCAGGGATGGCCGAGGCCGAGCGCACAGGGATGTGCTTGTAGCGGTCCCGTCAGATCCCCCGGGAAAGGGCCCACTGCCTGAAAGAATCCACAAAACCCCTGGGAGGTTCTATTGAGCTGCAGCCGGCCCGCCAGGCGACCTCAGGCCACCAGTCCCATCTCCTTGAGCTCCCGGATCCGGTCCCGCACCTTCGCCGCCTCCTCGAACTCGAGGTTGCGGGCGTGCTCGTACATCTGTTCCTCCAGTTCCTCCAGCTTCCTCGCCAGCTCCCGGGGCGTGAGGGCGGCGTAGGCGGCCTCCTCCTCGGCCACCCGCGCGTAGCGCTTCGGCAACGGGGAGCCCCCGGGATAGCCCGCCTCCATGATGTCGGCCACCTTCTTCTGCACCGTCTTCGGCGTGATGCCGCGGGCCTCGTTCCAGGCGATCTGTTTCGCCCGGCGGCGGTTGGTCTCATCGATGGCCTGCTGCATGGAGCCGGTGACGGTGTCGGCGTAGAGGATCGCCTTGCCGCGGGCGTTGCGGGCGGCGCGGCCGATGGTCTGAATGAGGGAGCGGGTGGAGCGCAGGAAACCCTCCTTGTCAGCATCGAGGATGGCCACCAGGGAGACCTCGGGCATGTCGAGCCCCTCGCGCAGCAGGTTGATGCCCACCAGCACGTCGAACTCGCCCAGGCGCAGGTCGCGGATGATCTCCACCCGCTCCACGGTGTCGATGTCGGAGTGGAGGTAGCGCACCCGCACGCCGTGCTCCATGAGGTAGTCGGTGAGGTCCTCGGCCATCTTCTTGGTGAGGGTGGTGACCAGCACCCGGTCACCCCGCTCCACCCGGAGGTTGATCTCGGAGAGCAGGTCGTCCACCTGGGTGGTGGCAGGGCGCACCTCCACCTCGGGATCCACCAGCCCGGTGGGACGCACCACCTGCTCCACCACGGCCCCGGAGTGGCGGATCTCGTACTCGGCGGGGGTGGCGGAGACGTAGATGGTCTGGGGCGAGCGCGCCTCGAACTCGTCGAAGCGCAGGGGCCGGTTGTCCAGCGCCGAAGGGAGGCGGAAGCCGTACTCCACCAGGGTCTCCTTGCGCGAGCGGTCGCCCTTGTACATGGCGCCGAGCTGGGGAATGGTGACGTGGGACTCATCCACCACCAGCAGGGCATCGTCGGGCAGGTAGTCGAAGAGGGTGGGGGGCGGCTCGCCCGGGGCGCGGCCGGAGAGATAGCGCGAGTAGTTCTCGATGCCGGAGCAGTAGCCCACCTCCAGCATCATCTCCAGGTCGAAGCGGGTGCGCTGCTCCAGGCGCTGGGCCTCCACCAGCTTGTTCAGGGCGTGGAGCTGCTCCAGCCGCTCCTTCAGCTCGGCCTTGATCCCCTCCACCGCCTCCAGGATGGTCTCGCGCGGGGTGACGTAGTGGGTCTTGGGATAGACGGTGTAACGCGCCACCCGGCCCCGCACCTCCCCGGTGAGGGGGTCGAAGAGGCTGATGGATTCGATCTCGTCGTCGAAGAGCTCCACCCGAACCGCCTCGTCGTCCGACTCTGCGGGATGGATGTCGATGACGTCGCCGCGCACGCGGAAGGTGCCGCGGTGCAGCTCCACGTCGTTGCGCCGGTACTGCAGCTCGGAGAGCCGGCGCAGGATGGCACGCTGATCCATGGTGTCACCGCGCCGCAGGTGCAACAGCATGGACATGTACTGGCGCGGATCGCCCAAGCCGTAGATGGAGGAGACGGTGGCCACGATGATGGTGTCATGGCGCTCGAGGATCGCCTTGGTGGCCGAGAGTCGCATCTGCTCCACGTGCTCGTTGATGGAGGCGTCCTTCTCGATGTAGGTGTCCGAGGCGGGCACGTAGGCTTCCGGCTGGTAGTAGTCGTAGTAGGAGACGAAGTACTCCACCGCGTTGTGGGGGAAGAACTCCCGGAACTCGCCATAGAGCTGGGCCGCCAGGGTCTTGTTGGGCGCCAGCACCAGGGTGGGCCGCTGCAGTTCCCGGATGACGTTGGCAATGGTGAAGGTCTTGCCCGAGCCGGTGACGCCGAGCAGGGTCATGCCCGCCTCGCCGTCGCGCAGCCCCTCCACCAGCCGGTGGATGGCCTCGGGCTGGTCACCGCTGGGCTCGAAACCGGAAACCAGCTGAAATTCTCTGCTCATGGGGATTTTTACGGAGATTGGCTTCGGCTATGATACACAGATAACCGTCGTCACGGACGCAGAAAACAACAGGACAACAGTCGGAAATGAACACGAAACTCTCCAGCCGGGTGCAGGCGGTGAAGCCCTCGCCCACCCTGGCCATCACCGCACGCGCGGCCGAACTGCGTGCCGCGGGGCAGGACGTCATCGGCCTGGGCGCCGGCGAACCGGACTTCGACACCCCGGCGCACATCAAGGAGGCGGCCAAGCGGGCCATCGACGCCGGCCACACCAAGTACACCCCGGTGGATGGAACTCCCTCTTTGAAGCGCGCGGTGATCGACAAGTTCCGCCGCGACAACGACCTGGAATTCACCCCCGAGCAGATCCTGGTCTCCAGCGGCGGCAAACAGAGCTTCTTCAACCTGGCCCAGGCGCTGCTGGACCCCGGTGACGAGGTGATCATCCCGGCCCCTTACTGGGTCTCCTACCCCGACATGGTGATCCTCGCCGGCGGCGCACCGGTACTGGTGCACGCGGGCGCGGAGCAGCATTTCAAGATCACCCCCGCCCAGCTCGAGGGCGCCATCACCGACCGGACCCGGCTGTTCGTCATCAACAGCCCTTCCAACCCCACCGGCATGGCCTACACGGCGGAAGAGCTGGCGGCCCTGGGCGAGGTGCTGCGCGAGCACCCGCGCATCCTCATCGCCACCGACGACATGTACGAGCACATCCGCTGGCAGGGCGAGTTCGTCAACATCCTCAACGTCTGCCCCGACCTCTACGACCGCACCCTGGTGCTCAACGGCGTCTCCAAGGCCTACTCCATGACCGGCTGGCGCATCGGCTACGCCGGGGGCCCGGCGGACATCATCCGGGCGATGAAGAAGATCCAGTCGCAGAGCACCTCCAACCCCTGCTCCATCTCCCAGTACGCCGCCGAGGCGGCCCTGGACGGCCCGCAGGAGTGCATCGCCGAGATGCTCGTGGAGTTCCGCAAGCGCCACGACTACGTGGTGGAGCGGCTCGATGCCATCGACGGCATCGAGTGCCTGCCCACCGACGGCACCTTCTACGTCTTCCCCTCGGTGAAGGGGATGATCGGGCGACTGGACGGCGTGCACGACGACCTGGAGCTGGCCGAGTACCTCATCGAGAAGGCGGGCGTGGCCGTGGTGCCCGGCACCGCCTTCGGCATGCACGACCACATGCGCCTCTCCATCGCCACCAGCATGGAGAACCTGGAGAAGGCGCTGGACCGCATCGCCGCGGTCTGAACCTGTGTTCACGGCAGGAGCGGCCGCCCCCGCCCGGGGGCGGGCCTCCTGCGTGACCTGTAAAACATGAACCAAAGAAACACACCATGGAACTGAACTCCCTCACCGCCGTCTCTCCCGTGGACGGCCGCTACGGCTCGAAGACCGAGGCCCTGCGCCCCATCTTCAGCGAATACGGTCTCATCTACCACCGCGTGCTGGTGGAGGTACGCTGGCTCCAGTCGCTGGCGGACCACCCCCGGATCGAGGAGGTGCCGCCGCTGAGCGAGCACGCCCGCAACCTGCTCGACGGCATCGTCGAGAAGTTCTCGCTGGAGGACGCCCGGCGGGTGAAGAACATCGAGCGCACCACCAATCACGACGTCAAGGCGGTGGAGTATTTCCTCAAGGAGCGGATCGCCGGCAACGCCGAGCTGGAGGCGATCAGCGAATTCATCCACTTCGCCTGCACCTCGGAGGACATCAACAACCTCTCCCACGCCCTGATGCTGCGCGAGGGACGCGACGCCATCCTGGTACCGCAGATGAACGAGGTGATCAACCGCCTGCGCGACATGGCCCACGAGCTGGCCGGCACGCCCATGCTCTCACGCACCCATGGCCAACCCGCCTCGCCCACCACCATGGGCAAGGAGATCGCCAACGTGGTGCACCGCCTGCGGGGCCAGCGCGAGCACGTGGTGGAGACCGCCATCCTCGGCAAGATCAACGGCGCCGTGGGCAACTACAACGCCCACCTGAGCGCCTATCCCGAGGTCGACTGGGCCGCACACGCCCGGAAGTTCGTGGAGAGCCTGGGGCTGGTGTGGAACCCCTACACCATCCAGATCGAGCCCCATGACTACATGGCCGAGCTGTTCGATGCCATCAGCCGTTTCAACAACGTGCTCATCGACTTCTGCCGCGACGTCTGGGGCTACATCTCCCTGGGCTACTTCCGGCAGAAGACGGTGGCCGGCGAGGTGGGCTCCTCCACCATGCCGCACAAGGTGAATCCCATTGACTTCGAGAACGCCGAGGGCAACCTGGGGCTGGCCAACGCAGTCTTTGGCCACCTCTCCCAGAAGCTGCCCATCTCCCGCTGGCAACGCGACCTCACCGACTCCACGGTGCTTCGCAACATGGGCGTGGGCTTCGCCTACACCCTCATCGCCCTCAACTCACTGCAGCGCGGCATCGGCAAGCTGGAGGCCGACGAGGCGCGCATGCTGGCCGACCTCGACGCCAACTGGGAGGTGCTGGCCGAGCCCATCCAGACGGTGATGCGCCGCTACGGTATCGAGGAGCCCTATGAGAAGCTCAAGGCCCTCACCCGCGGCCACCGCGTGGACCAGGCGGGCATGCAGGCCTTCATCGACACCCTGGAACTGCCCGAGCAGGCGAAGGAAGAGCTCAAGGCCCTCACCCCCGCCACCTACATCGGCAACGCCGAGGCCCAGGCGAAGGCCATCTGATCCAACCCAACCCCATGATCCCGGACTATCCCCGGCCCGGGATTCCTGTATGATGCGCGATACGGGCTTATTCGGGGCCCGTGCCCTTTGTTGCGCCTCTTGCGGGCCGCCCGGGGCCCTTGCCGGGGCCCAACCACCATCATTCAATACAGAGTAGACAGGAACACAGCATGAATATCGAAAAAGACCGCGTCGTCTCCATCCACTACAAGCTCACCAACGACGCGGGAGAGGTCATCGACTCTTCCGAGGGCCACCCACCCCTGAGCTATCTCCACGGCCACCACGGCATCATTTCCGGCCTGGAGCAGGCCCTCGAGGGCAAGGCCGCCGGCGACAGTCTGCAGGTCACCATCCAGCCCGAGGACGCCTACGGCGAGATCAATCCCGAGATGATCCAGACCATCCCCCGCAGCGCCGTGGCCGGCATCGACAACCTGGCGCCCGGCATGACCCTGCAGGCCGACGACGGGGCCGGCAACGTGCACCACGTGGTGGTGCGCGAGGTGAACGACGACACCGTGACCATCGACGCCAACCACCCTCTGGCGGGCCAGGTGCTCCACTTCGACGTCACCGTGGACTCGGTGCGCGAGGCCACCCCGGAAGAGATCGCCCACGGGCACGCACACTGATCACCTCCCCTCTCCCGCCGGGGAGAGGGGTCAGATCTGCGACTCAATCGGCAGCCACCTCAGAAAGAAGATCCCCAGCTTCCGCCAGAACCCCGCATGGGGCTCGCTCTCCAACGTGGCCCTGCGACCGTTCACCCGGCCATGCCACAGGATCTTTTCCTGCCCGGTCTCCGGCTCCTTCACCAGCTCGAGGCGGAAGGCTTCCTCCGGCACGTCCCGGTCAAAGGCATTGGCGACCTCGCCCGCCAGCTCCGGCGACTCGATCACCACACCGATCTCCGTATTCTGCACCACCGAGCGCGGATCCAGGTTGAGAGAGCCGATGAAGAGCGTCCGCCGGTCCACCACGAAGGACTTGGCATGGAGGCTGGACTTGGACCTGCCCACGTAGCCTTCGCTCATCTCCTTGCGCTCCTCCTTCGAAGTGACGCGGTTCAACTCCCACAACTCCACCCCCGCGCGCAGCAGCGCCTTGCGGTACCGAACATAGCCCGCATGGACGATGGAGACATCGGTGGAGGCCAGGGAGTTGGTGAGGATACGCACTTTCACCCCCCGCTCCCGCAACCGGCGGAAAAAGGCCACCCCCGCCTTGCCCGGCACGAAATAGGGTGACACCACGATAAGCTCCCGCTGCGTCGACTCCAGGTAGGGCAACAGCTCGTCGATGAGGCGTGAATCCGCCTGGTCGGGGGCCTGCAACAGCTTTTCCGGAGGATCGGCGAAGACCCGGGCCCTGGCCCACGTGAAACCGAGACGACGAGCCTTCAGCCGGCGCGCGAGGTCCGAATGGCGCAGGCGGTCGAGATAGGTGGAATGCTCCAGCTCCCGTGCCCGCTCTTCGAACCGCCGACGCAAGTCAAGGTGGTCCGCCTCGGTGGGCCTGCGTTTCGCCAGCAGCGGCGCCGGATAGCTCAGCTCGTGGTTCCAGTACTCGTCGAACGAACTGGAAACCTCCCGGGCCACGGGGCCGATGCCCAGCACGTCCAGGTCCTGGAAGGCCAGTTCGGGATCGCGCTCGAAGTACTCGTCCCCGATGTTGCGCCCACCGAGGACGGCGGCCATGTTGTCCACGGTGAACGACTTGTTGTGGGCGCGGCGGGTCTGGCGGCCGAAGCCGGTGACATATTGCCAGAGGCGGCTCACGTTGCGCCCAAAGGGGTTGAAGATGCGCACCTCGATATTGGGATGAAGGTCGAAGGCGGCAATGCGGAAGTCACGGTGCCCCTCGTCGATGTCGTCGAGGAGAATACGCACCCGCACGCCCCGGTCCGCCGCTTTCAGGACCTCGTGCATGAGCAGGGTGCCCACGTGGTCGTCATGGATCATGTAGTACTGCAGGTCGATGCTCTTCGTGGCCAGCCGCGCCAGGGCAGCGCGCGCCACGAAGGCGTCCAGACCGTTGCCCAGCAGGTAGAAGGCGGACATGCCCTCGGCGCTGCGCGGGTCCGCGCGCCAGACGCGCCCAAGGGGGGTCCCCTCCACGTCGGTGAAGGCGGTGGAGGAAGGGCGTTCCATGTTTTCCGGCAGCACCGCGCATCCGCCCAGAAGGCCCGCCAGCAGCAGAAGCACCAGTCTCATCGATCGTCCTTCTCAGAGAACGGGCGCCAGCAGGGCGCTGCCACGCGCCTTGAGCCGTTGCAGAAAAGGTGCCCGTTGCAGTTCAAACGCCTCCACCTCGGTGGAGCGCCCCAGGTCCGCTTTCAGCATCTCTTCCACCCGGGCGGCGAAGGCCCGGTCCGCCACCGCCCCCGTCACCTCGAAGTTGAGCCGGAAGGAGCGGTTGTCGAAGTTCACCGTGCCGACGAGAGCAAGGTTATCGTCCACCAGCACCACCTTCTGGTGCATGAACCCCGCCTCGTAGAAATGGATCTTCGCGCCAAGACGGTGGAACTGGGAGAGATAGACATTCGCCGCGTGACGCACGAACCAGTTGTCATTGATACGCGGCGTGAGGATGCGCACTTCGGCACCCCGCAGCAATGCCAGGGAGAGGGAAACCTGGGTGGCCTCGTCGGGCACGAAATAGGGGGTGGCGATCCAGATGCGCCGGCGGGCGGCGTTGAGCACGGTGGTGAAGAAGAGGCTGGCGGTCTCCAGGTCGTCGGCGGGCCCGGAACCCAGGATGAGCACATCCTGCCCCCCCTCCTCTGCCCCGGCCGCCGCCCGCGGCTTCCAGTTCAGATGGCGAAGCAGGCTCCCGTCGGCCCAGTACCAGTCGGACCAGAAAAGGGACTGGGCCACCAGCGCCGCCGGCCCCTCCACCCGCAGGTGGGTGTCGCGCCAGGGGCTCAGTTTCCGGTCCTCGCCCAGGTACTCGTTGCCGATGTTGAGCCCGCCGAGCCAGGCCTCGCGCCCGTCCACCACCACGATCTTGCGGTGGTTGCGGAAGTTGACCTGGAAGCGGTTGCCCGAACCCCGGGTGGTACCAAAGGGGATCACCGGAATGCCGGCATCGCGGTAGCGCTGCAACCATTCACCCGGCAGCTCGTAGCTGCCAATCTCATCGAAAAGCACATGAACGCGCACCCCCTCCCGCACCCGGTCGGCCAGCAGGTCCATGAACCGGGTTCCGCTGCGGTCGGCCCGCAGGATGTAGAACTGGAAAAGGATGTAGGACTCGGCACGGCGGATGCCCTCCTCGATGCTGCGGTAGGTCTCCTCGCCATCCACCAGCAGCTCCACCCGGTTGCCGCCGAGAAAGGGCGCGAGCGACAGTCTGCGGATGGCGCGGTACTCGGGAAAGTGGTCCGGCCCCTCCACCACGAAACGGGCGAAGGAGTCATGGGCCTGCTGCCGCTCCTCCGCCATCAGCAGGTCGTGATCCTTGAGGGCATTGACGTAGCCCTCGAACCGGCTGCGCCCGAAGATCCAGTAGATGGGCACGGAGAGCAGGGGCATGGTGTTGAGACTCACCACCCAGGCGATGGCCCCCTGGGCGGTGCGGGTGTTGAGAATGGCATGCACCGAGGTGGCCAGGCCGGTGATCTGGAAGAGCAGGTAGACGAGGGTGAACATGCCCGGCCCGCAGGACGCCTCAGCCCTGCTCCACCCTGCGCAGGTTCACGTCCATGGTGGGATAGGGAATCTCGATTCCCGCCTCGTCGAGGCGGTTCTTGATCGCCTCATTGGCATCGAACAGCACCTGCCAGTAGTCGCCGCTCTGTACCCAGACACGCACCAGGAAGTCGACGCTGCTCTCCCCCAGCGCTTTTACCGCCACCAGGGGTGCCGGATCCTTCAGGATGCGCTCATCCTCCGCCACGAGCTCTTCCAGCACCCGCCGCACCTGTTTCAGGTCCGAGTCATAGGAGACGCCCACAATGATGTCCACGCGGCGCGTCTCCTGCGTGGAGTAGTTGACGATATTATCGTTGCCCAACTTGGCGTTGGGCACGATGATGGTCTTGTTGTCCCCGGTGAGCAGGGTGGTGGTGAAGATGTGGATGGCCTCCACCTTGCCGGTGACCCCCGCCGCTTCGATCACGTCGCCCACCTTGAAGGGGCGGAAGACGATGAGCAGGAACCCGGCGGCGAAGTTGGCCAGGGAGCCCTGCAGCGCCAGGCCGACGGCCAGGCCTGCGGCACCCAGCACGGCGATGAAGGAGGTGGTCTGGATGCCCAGCTGCCCCAGCACCGCCAGGGCCACGAAGACCATGAGACCGATGTAGACCATGCTGCTGGTGAAGCTGATGATCATCGGGTCCACGTCGGCCCGTTTCATCACGCGGACCACCAGGTGGCGGGTCCACTTGGCGGCCCACTTACCGATGTAGAAGATGGCGATGGCCGCCAGCACCCCGGGGAGGTAGTCCAGCAGCACCTCCTTGCCCTGCTCGAGCAGCCGGGCCGACTTCTCGGGATCCATGAGATCGGCGACCTGGGCCACCACGTCCACGGGTTGGGCTGGGTTCTCCGTCGCCTTTTGCAGGGCTTCTCCGGTCATCTGGCACTCCTTTTCGCACTCGTTCAGAAGGGAACGATCATAATCCAAGTGTTCTACAAAAGGCGAACCGCCCCTTCCCGCCAACAGCAACGAAAAAGGCCCGCCAGCGTTCCGCTGACGGGCCCTTGATGCTGGTCGGAGCGAGAGGATTCGAACCTCCGACCCCCACAACCCCATTGTGGTGCGCTACCAAGCTGCGCTACGCTCCGAGAGGAGCCGGAATGTTAGGCGGAAGGGGTGCGATTGTCAATCTCCCCGGGGCACTTATCGCAGGATGCGCGCCACCTCTTCCAGCTCCGCCAGCAGCTGACGGATGATCTGGTGGCTCTGGCTCTTGTCCTGCTGGGCATCCTCGCCCTCGAGCTTCTGCCGCGCGCCGTTGATGGTGAACCCCTGCTCGTAGAGCAGGCTGCGGATCTGCCGGATCATGATCACGTCGTGCCGCTGGTAGTAGCGGCGGTTTCCGCGCCGCTTCACCGGCTTGAGCTGGGGAAACTCCTGTTCCCAGTAACGGAGCACGTGAGGCTTCACCTGGCAAAGCTCACTCACCTCCCCGATGGTGAAGTAGCGCTTGCCCGGAATGGGTGGCAGCTCGACGTTACTGCTGTTCGGGTCCAGCATAGGTCTCGACTCTCGATTTCAGTTTTTGACCGGGACGAAAAGTCACTACTCGACGAGCACTTACGAGTATTTCTTCACCCGTTTTGGGGTTCCTGCCAGGGCGCGCGTTCTTCTCCCGCAGGTCGAAGTTGCCGAACCCCGAGAGCTTCACCTGCTGACCGTTCTCCAAGGCGCCCCGGATCTCCTCGAAAAAGAGCTCCACCAGCTCCTTGGCCTCCCGCTTGTTCAAG
>JALWGP010000145.1 GCA_027038775.1 Sedimenticola sp.
GTACACCCTCGATCTCGTAGAGCATGCGGCCGGGCTGGATCTGGGCCACCCAGTACTCCACGTTGCCCTTGCCCTTGCCCATGCGCACCTCGAGGGGCTTCTTGGTGATGGGCTTGTCGGGGAAGACCCGGATGTAGAGCTTCCCGCCCCGCTTCACGCGGCGGGTGATGGTGCGGCGGGCCGCCTCGATCTGGCGCGCGGTGATGCGCCCCCGGCCCACGGCCTTGAGCCCGAACTCGCCGAAGCTCACCTCGTTGCCGCGGTGCGCCAGGCCACGGTTCCGGCCCTTCTGCTGCTTACGGAATTTTGTACGCTTGGGCTGCAACATGACTTAGCTTCTCCCCGCCGCTTTCTTGCCCTTCTTTCCGCCCTTGGAAGCGGCTTCCTCGGGCTGATCACCAAAGACCTCCCCGCGGAAGATCCAGACCTTGATACCGATGACGCCGTAGGTGGTGTCCGCCTCGGCAGTGCCGTAGTCGATGTCGGCGCGCAGGGTGTGCAGGGGCACGCGGCCCTCCCGGTACCACTCGGTGCGCGCGATCTCGGCGCCGTTCAGGCGGCCGGCGATGCTCACCTTGATGCCCTCGGCGCCCAGGCGCATGGTGTTCTGCACGGCGCGCTTCATGGCGCGGCGGAACATGATGCGGCGCTCGATCTGCTGGGCGATCCCCTCGGCCACCAGCTTGGCGTCGAGCTCGGGCTTGCGGATCTCCTCGATGCTGATGTGCACCGGCCCGCCGATCATCTGCGACACCTCCTTGCGCAGCTTGTCGATGTCTTCGCCCTTCTTGCCGATCACCAGGCCAGGCCGTGCCGTGTGCACCGTAATGTGGGTGTTGTTGGCCATGCGGTCGATCTGGATCCGCGACACCGAGGCGTGCTCCAGCTTCTTCTGCAGGAAATCACGCACCTGCAGGTCCTGGTTCAGCAGATCGGCGTAGTTGCTGTTGTCCGCATACCACTTGGAGTTGTGCTGCTTGACGATACCGAGACGGATACCGATTGGATGTACTTTCTGACCCATAACTCTAGCCCGCTTACTCGTCGCCCACCGCGACGGTGATATGGCTGGTGCGCTTGAGAATCCTCGTCGCGCGCCCCTTGGCCCTTGCCCGAATACGCTTCATGGTGGGACCCTCGTCGACCATGACGGCCACCACCTTGAGCTCGTCCACGTCGGCACCCTCGTTGTTCTCGGCATTGGCAATGGCCGAATCGAGCACCTTCTTCATCAGGGCAGCGCCCTTCTTCTTGCTGAACTGGAGCACCTCGAGCGCCCGTTCCACGGGCAGCCCGCGAATCTGGTCGGCCACCAAGCGGCCCTTCTGCGCGGAGATACGCGCGTAACGCAATGTCGCTTTCGCCTGCATGTCGCTCTCCTTACCGCTTCTTCTTCGCTTTCTTGTCCGCAGCGTGACCGCGGTAGGTGCGGGTCAGCGCGAACTCGCCCAGCTTGTGGCCCACCATGTTCTCGGTGATGAGCACGGGCACGTGCTGGCGGCCGTTGTGCACGGCGATGGTGAGACCCACCATCTCGGGCACGATCATGGACCGGCGCGACCAGGTCTTGATGGGACGGCGGTTGTTGGTCGCCACCGCCTCTTCCACCTTCTTCATCAGATGGTGGTCTACGAAAGGTCCCTTGCGTACTGAACGTGGCATTACTCTTTACCCCGAAGAATTACTTGCGGCGACGATCGCGCACGATGAACTTGTCGGTGCGCTTGTTCTTGCGCGTCTTGTGGCCCTTGGTGGGCACGCCCCACGGCGTCACCGGGTGGCGGCCACCGGAGGTGCGGCCCTCGCCACCGCCGTGCGGGTGGTCCACCGGGTTCATCACCACGCCGCGCACCGTGGGCCGGATACCGCGCCAGCGCGAGGCGCCCGCCTTGCCCAGCTTGCGCAGGTTGTGCTCGGCGTTACCCACCTCGCCGATGGTGGCGCGGCAGTCGGCGTGGATCTTGCGCATCTCGCCGGAGCGCAGGCGCAGGGTGGCGTAGTCGCCCTCGCGCGCCACCAGCTGGGCGGAGGTGCCGGCGCTGCGGGCGATCTGGGCGCCCTTGCCGATCTTCATCTCCACGCAGTGGATGGTGGTACCCACCGGGATGTTACGCAGCGGCATGGCGTTGCCCACGGCGATGGGCGCCTCGACGCCGGATTCGATGGTGTCGCCCACCTGCAGCCCCTTGGGCGCGATGATGTAGCGGCGCTCGCCGTCGAGATACTTGATCAGGCACAGGTGCGCGCTGCGGTTGGGATCGTACTCCAGGCGTTCGACGATGCCCGGCACCCCGTCCTTGTTGCGCTTGAAATCGACGATGCGGTAACGGCGCTTGTGGCCACCGCCCCGGTGCCGGGTGGTGATGCGGCCCTGATTGTTGCGACCACCGGTCTTGGACTTCTTGGCCACCAGGGGGGCATAGGGGGCACCCTTGTGCAGCCCGGGCGTCTTGACCTGGACCACGAACCGGCGACCCGGAGATGTCGGCTTGGCTTTGACGATTGGCATCTTTCTGCTTCCGCTAGTTCAGTGTTGGCGGGCGCTCAGGCGCCGGCGCCGAAATCGATGTCCTGGCCCTCGGCGAGACGCACCACGGCCTTCTTCCAGTCCTTGCGCTTGCCGGGAATCTGGCCGAAACGCTTGCGCTTGCCCTTGACGTTGAGGGTCTGAACCTTCTCCACGTTGACGTCGAAGAGCAGCTCCACGGCAGCGGCGATCTCGGGCTTGGTGGCGTCGCGCGCCACCTTGAAGGTGAACTGCCGCGCGCTGTCGGCACCCACGGCGCTCTTCTCGGAAATCACCGGCCCCAGCAGGATCTTCATCAGTCGCTCTTTGTTCATGCCAAGCGCTCCTCGATCTTTTTCAGTGCCTCGGTGGTCATCAGCACCTTCTCGTAGCCCACCAGGCTAACCGGATCCAGCTCGTCGCTGTCACGCACGTCCACGTGGTAGAGGTTGCGGGCAGCGAGGTAGAGGTTCTCGTCGGCCTGCTCGGTGACGATGAGCACATCGTCCAGGCCCAGCTCCTTCAGCTTGCCCACCAGCTGCCTGGTCTTGGGCGCGTCGACGCCGAAGCTGTCCACCACCACCAGACGCTCCTGGCGCACCAGCTCCGAAAGGATGGAACGCAGGGCGCCACGGTACATCTTCTTGTTCACTTTCTGCGCGTAGCTGCGCGGCTTGGCAGCGAAGGTGACGCCGCCACCCCGCCAGATGGGGCTGCGGATGGTGCCGGCGCGCGCGCGGCCGGTGCCCTTCTGCCGGTAGGGCTTCTTGCCACCGCCGCTCACCGCGGAACGGTTCTTCTGCGCCTTGGTACCGGCGCGGGCGCCCGCCATGTAGGCGGTCACCACCTGGTGCACCAGCGCCTCCTTGAAATCCGCGCCGAAGACGGCGTCGGAAACCTGCAGGGAAGCCCCGCCTTGTACGTTCAGGTCCATGACTTACCCCTTGTTCTTCAGTTTCACCGCCGGGGTAACGATGACGTCACCGCCGGGCGCGCCGGGAACGGCGCCCTTGATCAGCAGCAGGCCGCGCTCGGTGTCCACGCGCACGATCTCCAGGGTCTGGACGGTGACACGCTTGCTGCCCATGTGGCCGGCCATCTTCTTGCCCTTGAACACCCGGCCGGGCGTCTGGCACTGGCCGATGGAACCGGGCGCACGGTGGGAGACCGAGTTGCCGTGGGTGGCGTCCTGCATGCGGAAGTTGTGCCGCTTGACGGTGCCCTGGAAGCCCTTGCCCTTGGAGATGCCGCTGACATCCACCTTCTGGCCCTGCTCGAAGAGATCCACCTTGAGCTCGCTGCCCACCTCGGGAAGCTCGCCCTCATGGTCGTCCAGGCGGAACTCCCACAGGCCGCGGCCCGCTTCCACGCCCGCCTTGGCGAAATGCCCGGCCATGGGCTTGTTCACGCGGCTCGCCTTGCGCCTGCCCACGGTGACCTGCACCGCCTGGTAACCGTCACGCTCCGGCGTGCGCACCTGGGTGACCCGGTTGGGCTCCACCTGCACCACGGTCACCGGCACGGAGACCCCGTCCTCGGTGAACACGCGGGTCATGCCCGCCTTGCGTCCCACTAATCCTAATGCCATGATTGAAACCTCAGTTCAGCTTGATCTGAACATCCACGCCTGCGGCCAGGTCCAGCTTCATCAGCGCATCCACCGTCTTGTCGGTGGGATCGATGATGTCCATCAACCGCTTGTGGGTGCGG
>JALWGP010000146.1 GCA_027038775.1 Sedimenticola sp.
TCGGGCGGATAGACCTGGAAGCGGGTGGGCAAGGGGGTGGCGTCGCCCACGGCGAGCACCTCGCCGCGGCTGAGCGAGGCGAGGATCTCCGCCAGGTCCGCCTCCCCCTCCGGCATCAGTCCGCGCACGTAGGCCTGGTCGTCTGGGTTGCTGATGCGCAGGCAGAGGTAGTTGGAGCACTGGGCCAGTACCGTCTCCGACAGCTCGGTGGGGCGCTGGCTCACCACGCAGAGGGAGACGCCGTACTTGCGTCCCTCCTTGGCGATGCGCTCCATGGCCCGGCGGGTGGCGGCCAGGGAGGGGTCGCCTTCCCGCGGCAGGTACTGGTGCGCCTCCTCGCACACCAGCAGGATGGGGAACTCCCGGCGTTTCGGGTTCCAGTAGTTGAACTCGTAGGCCAGGCGCGCGATCTGGGAGGAGACCATGGGGCGCACGTCGGAGGGGATGGGGCTGAGGTCGATGACGGTGATCTGCCGCTTGGGTTCCCCCAGGCCGATGAAGTCGCGCAGCAGGTCCTCCAGGTGCTCGGATCGAGTGCGCTTCTTCGGGCGCAGGAGGAAGTCGTAGCGCGTGTCGTTGTACATCGACTGGAAGCGCACCAGGAAGTTGTCGAAGGCGCCGTAGAGGGTTCCCTTGGTCTTGCCGAAGTCGAGCTGCTGCTCGTTGGCCTGCTTGAAGTGGAGGTAGAGCTCCTTGAGGGAGAAGTAGACCGGCGAGTCCACCGAGAGCTGCTCCAGCCCCAGGTGGGCGTTGGCCTTCTTGCGCAGGGCGTAGAGCACGTCGCGCAGGTAGGCGATCTGCAGGGTTGCGGTGGGGTCGGTCTTGTCGATGAGAAAGTCCACCAGCTCGGCGTAGGTGAGCAGCCAGTAGGGGATCTCCAGCTCGCGGGCGTCGAGGTGGCGCGCCACCGATTCCGGGAAAGGGCTGTGGAGCCGGCCTTCGTCGTCGTGCCAGCCGTACTCGCCATGGAGGTCCAGCAGGATCACGTGGGCCTTGGGCATGGTCTGCAGCGTCCGCTGCAGCAGGCTGGTCACTGTCCAGGACTTGCCCGCGCCGGACTGGCCGAGGATGGCCAGGTGACGGGTGAAGAGGGGGTTGGGATCGAGGTAGACGTCGATCTCCGCCCGGCTGCTCAGCCTGCCCAGGGCGAGTTCCTCGCTGCGGAAACGGTCGAACAGCACCTCCAGCTGGCGGGCGGTGACCAGGTGTACCTCGGCGCCGGTGACGGGATACTCCTTGACCCCGCGGTCGAATTCGCCCTTGCGGTTGATCTGTCCCAGCGGCAGCAGGGTGAGGTAGCGCTTGCGCGAGGGACGTGCCGCGGTGCCGGTGAGGGTGCCGCCGTTTCCCCTGGAAACCATCTTGTCCGGGGGATCCTCCCACATGCGTACCACCTGCCCGAGGATGTGGATGTCGCCATGCTTGACGAGCAGCTGGGTTCCGATCTGCCCTACTGAGATGCGTTCGTGGCCGACCCGCATCACGGGCCTGAACCCTTCCGACTCGGTGTGCAGGGTGGCTGTGAGCCGGCCACCGGACACCTCGGTGATGTGGCCGACCAGGGTGTTTTCCGTCGTCTGCATGGCTGTTTCCCGATGATCCTTGCGATTATTGGGTATATTTTTGCAGTTTAATCGATAGAATGTTCCGACACTCCCGGCAAATGCGCACTCTGTGAAAGGGGCGGCATTTATGCCGGTGAGCTCGGCGGTCAACTGGTCATCCCGGGGAGATATGGAAAGAGTCACTGTCATCGGTGCCGGTTTCGGCGCGCTTACTGCGATCCGGAAACTGCGTGCCCAGCGGCCGGATCTGCACATCGACGTCATTGCGCCGCGGGCGGAGTTCGTCTACCTGCCCGGGCTGATCTGGATTCCCACCGATCTGCGCACCGCATCCGATCTTGTCCTTCCCCTGGACGGTTTCTTCCACCGCATGAAGGTGGAATTCCACGCCGCCTCGGTCACCGGCCTGGCCGAAGGCGGGCGCGTCGTCCAGACGGACGCCGGCACCCTGGAGAACGACGGCCTGGTCATCGCCAGTGGCGGCCGCTTCATCAAGAAGCTTCCCGGCATCGAGCATGCCATCACGC
The DNA here is from genome assembly GCA_027038775.1 of Sedimenticola sp. Taxonomy (GTDB): domain Bacteria; phylum Pseudomonadota; class Gammaproteobacteria; order Chromatiales; family Chromatiaceae; genus Thiolapillus. The sequence continues at coordinate 2,093 of JALWGP010000146.1, forward strand.
CCTGCGAGGGGATCCCGGCGGCCGAGAAGATCCGCGAACGTCTTCACGCCATGGAGGGGGGCACCATCGCCTTCGGTTTCAGCGGCAACCCCAAGGAGCCGTCGGCCATGCGCGGCGGGCCCATGTTCGAGTTTCTCTTCGGCATCGACCGCTGGCTGCGCAGGCAGGGAAAACGCGACCGCTTCAGGCTGGTCTTCTTCACGCCCGCCGAGAAACCGGGGCAGCGCCTGGGCGAGAAGGCGGTCAAGGGCATCCTCTCCACCATGGCCAAGCGCGGCGTGGAGACCCACCTGGGCCACAAGCTCAAGCGGTTCGAGGCGGACAAGGTGGTCACCGAGGGGGGCGAGTTCCATGCCGACCTCATCCTCTTCATGCCCGGCATGACCGGCAACCAGTGGTTCGACAACACCGATCTTCCGCGCTCCGAGGGCGGCCTGCTCAAGGCCAACGAGCTGTGCCAGGTGGAGGGACAGGAGCGGGTCTACGTGGTGGGAGACTCCGGCAGCTTCCCGGGGCCGGCCTGGATGCCCAAGCAGGCGCACATGGCCGATCTCCAGGCCGGGGCAGCGGCGGCCAACCTGGTGGCCGAGCTGGAGGGGCGGAAACCGGGCAAGACCTTCAAGGCGGAGCTGGTCTGCATCATCGACAGCTACGACACCGGCATGATGGTCTACCGCACCGAGAAACGGAACATCGTCACGCCCGCCTTCAGCGGCTTCCACTGGGCCAAGCGCCTCTTCGAGTGGCACTATCTTCACGAGTACAGGAAATAGACCGGCGATCCCCATGAAGTTCGACAAGATTTCCGAGGAGGAGCGCAAGCAGGCGCGCCATCCTCACGAGTTCTTCCTCATCAACCTCATCACCAACCACATCCTGGTCTTCGTGGGGTTGCTGGGCATGGCCAAGCAGGAACCCTACCTGATCCTCATCGTGCCTGCGGTCTCCATCACCATCCTCACCTACCTGGTGTGGCGGGCGCAGCGGTCGGCGGGACGGGACCGCTGGTTCGTCTTCTGCCACTGGCAGCTGTGCGCGCGGCGCAGCCGATTTTTCATCGGGATGATCGCCCTCATGGGGGTGGGCATGGCCGCCATCCTGGCCAGTGTGGGGGGCAACGTCAACGACCTGCGCCCCGGCCACTACGCCATCGGTGGCCTGGTGATGCTGCCCACCCTGTTCACCGTGCTGGTGCTGATCATCATGGAGTCGGACGCGGTGCACAAGGCCAGCATCGGCGAGGTGCCGGACTGGCTGGTGAAGAGGCATGCGCCGCCGGCGGAATACGTCCCCATGGCACCGGCGGCACCCGTTCCCGGAGACTGACCGGGATGGGCAGGTCCGTCTTCTGGCCGGTGCTGCTGGTCAGCGTCGGGGCCGTGATCCTGGCGGTGATGCTTCCCGGCGGCCGTCCTCCGGAACCTCCCCGTAACCTTCCTTGGCAGATCGAGGTGCTGCCCGACGGCGACTCCCGCGTCTTCGGTATCACGCTCGGCCGGACCACCCTGGGCGAGATGGAGCAGCGCTTGCAGGAGGAGGCAGAGGTGAGCCTCTTCACCACGGACGACGGCGAGCGGGTGGTGGAAGCCTTCTTCAACACGGTCACCCTCGATGGCCTCAAGGCGAAGATGGTGGCCACCCTAGGCTTCGACCAGCAGCAGCTGCGGCAGATCTTCGACCGCGGCGCGAGGATCTCCACCCTGGCCGAGGGCAGGCGCAAGGTGACCCTCTCCGATCCCGACCTGCAGCTGGCGCGCAAGACGCCGGTGGTGGCGCTCACCTACCTGCCGCGCGTGGACCTGGATCCCGACATCCTCCGTAAGCGCTTTGGCGAGCCGTCACGCAGGATCGCCGAGCCGGATGGGGAGGTGGTTCACTGGCTCTACCCGGAGAAGGGACTGGACGTGGCGGTCAGCCGGGAAGCCAGGGAGGTGCTCCAGTACGTGCCGCCGAAGGATTTCCGGCGCCTGGTGGAGCCGCTGGAGAAATTCCAGTAGGAGCGGCGCCCCCGCCGCAAATGGTTCGAAGTTCGGCCCGTGGGCGGGCCTCCTACAGCGCCCGTGTAGGAGGGGCGTCCCCGCCGCGAATGGTTCGAAGTTCGGCCCGTGGGCGGGCCTCCTACAGAAGAAGATATCCGGGGATCAGTCGGCGTCGGGGTAGTTGTATCCCACCCGTTTCTTCCGCTCCCCCTCTGTGTCGTCTCCCTCTTCCTGCCCGGCCTCATCCTCGTCCAGCAGGATGCGGTGGGCGTCCCCCTCCAGGTCGTCGTACTGGCCCTTGCGGATGGCCCAGAAGAGGATGGCGACGAATACCAGCCCGAAGAAGATCATGCCGGGAATGAGGGTGTAGATGACTTCCATGGCTTACCGTTTTTTGAAGAGGGTACGGATGCGGGCGGCGTTGCCGATTACCAGCAGGGAGCTGATGGGCATGGAGATGGCGGCGATCAGCGGGGTGATCTTCGCCGCCATGGCCAGCGGCACCATGATCACATTATAGAGGATGGAGATGCCGATGTTCTGGCGAACCGTGCGGATGGTCCTGCGCGAGAGTTCGCTGGCCAGGTGGATCTTCTCCAGCTCGTCACCCATGAGCACGATATCGGCGCTTTCCACCGAGACGTCGGTGCCGGAACCGATGGCGATCCCCACGTCCGCGCGGATCAGGGCAGGGGCGTCGTTGATGCCGTCGCCCACCATGGCCACCTGGTGGCCGCCTTCCTGGAGCTGCCGGATGACCCTGTCCTTCTCCTCGGGCAGCACCTCGGCGATCACCTCCATGCCGCCGAGGCTGCGTGCGACGGCTTCTGCAGTGGCGCGGCGGTCCCCGGAGAGGAGCGTGAGGCGCATGCCGGCGGCACGAAGCTTTTCGATGAGCGCGGGTGCATCGGGACGCAGTTCGTCGGCGATGCCCAGGATGGCCTGGTGGCGGCCGTCCAGCGCCATGTGCACCACGGAGATCGCCTCCTCTTCCAGGGCCTTCGCCGTCGCCATGAGTTCGGGGTCCGGCCGGATGCCCAGCTCTTCGAGCCAGCGGGCGGTGCCCAGCGCCAGTGGGTGGCCGTCCACCCGGGCACGGATCCCTTTGCCGGGCAGGGCGGCAAAGTCCGCCACTTCGTGGCCCTCGAATTCCACTTCCCGCTCGCGGGCCGCGGCGACGATGGCCTGGGCCACCGCGTGCTCCGAGAGCCGTTCGGCGGCGGCGGCCAGGGAGAGCAGCCGGCGTTCCTTTCCGGATCCGGAGCCGCTCTCTTCCAAGCGCACCAGGCGCATCTCGCCGCGGGTGAGCGTGCCCGTTTTGTCGAAGACGAAGTGGTCGATGTGGGCTAGGCTCTCCAGCACCGCGCCGTTCTTCACCAGGATGCCGTGGCGGGCCCCCTGGCCCGATGCCACCGCGATGGCCATGGGGGTGGCCAGGCCGAAGGCGCACGGGCAGGTGATGATGAGCACCGAGGTGGCGGCCATCAGGGCCAGCTCGAAGTCGCGGCCGTACCAGATCAGGAAGGTGACGGTGGCGAGGGTGAGGGTCGCCGCCACGAACCAGGGAACGATGCGGTCGGCGGTGCACTGGATGGGGGCCTTGGAGGCCTGCGCCTCCTCCACCAGGTGGATGATGCGCCCCAGGGCGGTGTCGCGCAGGGTGCCCGTGACCTCCACGGTGAGGGCGCCGTTGCCGTTGACCGTACCCGCCGAGACCCGGTCGCCGGGCTGTTTTTCCACGGGGCGGGATTCCCCGCTCAACATGGCCTCGTCCACGGTGCTCCGTCCCTCCAGGATCACGCCGTCCACCGGGATCTTGTCGCCCGGTTTCACCAGTACGCGGTCGCCGGGCCGGATACGGCGGATGGAGAGGATCTGTTCCCCCTCCTCGGTGAGCAGCGTGGCCACGCGGGGCTGCAGGTCCAGCAGCCGCTGGGTGGCGGCCACCGCGTGCCGCTTGGAGACCGCCTCCAGGTGGCGGCCCACCAGGATCACGAAGATGAAGTTCACCACGGTGTCGAAGTAGACCTCGTGCCCCGCGGCGCCGCTCATCGTCACCCAGGTGGAGTAGCCCCAGGTGATGGTGGCGCCGATGGCGATGGGCAGGTCCATGCCGAGGTGGCCGGTGCGCAGCGAGGTCCAGGCACCGCGCAGGAAGGGCCAGCCGGAGTAGAAGAGGGTGGGGGTGGCCAGCAGCAGGCCGATCCAGTGGAACAGCTCGCGGAACTCGCCTTCACTGGCGCCCGCGTAGAGGGCAATGGAGATCCACAGCAGGTTCATCATGGCGAACCCGGCGAAGACGATGCGGAAGAGCAGGGCGCGGTTCTGCTTCTTCAGCTGCCCCTCGGCGGTCTCCGGGTCGAAGGGGACGGCCGCGTAGCCGATGCGGCCGAGCTGCTCCAGGATCTGCGACAGCCGGACACGGTCGTTGTCCCAGCGCACCAAGAGCCGCTTCGCGGAAAGGTTCACCCGGGCGGAGAGCACGCCGGGCATGCGGCCCAGCGCCTGCTCGATGAGCCAGACGCAGGCGGCGCAGTGGATGCCCTCCACCAGCAGGTTGATCTCGCGGGCCTCGCCCACCTGGTGGACGAACTCCTCCTGCACCTCCTCCAGGTCGTAGAGGGCGAGATCCTTCGGCGGCTTGGGAGGGGGGGCCAGCAGGGTGCCTTCGGGGGTTCGCTTGTAGAACCCCTCCATGCCGGCGGCGTAGATGGCCTCACACACCGACTGGCAGCCGAAACAGCAGAAGCGGCGTTTCTCGCCGCCCACCTCGGCCGTGAACTGTTCCGGTTCGGGGGGCAGGGGAAGGCCGCAGTGGAAGCAGCCTTCACCCGGGCGGTCTTGCGTCACGGAGCCTGTACGCTGATGCGGCGGGTGATCTTCAGTGCATCGGTTCCCTTGTGCAGAGTGGCGGTGAGGTCCCAGATTCCCTTCAGCGGGAAGGTGAGCTCGATGCTGTAGATGCCGGGCGCGATCTGCTGCATCTCACGTTCGAAATCAGAGCTGGCGTCGCTGGGGCGGTAGGCGCTGATCACCGCGCGGTCGCCCGCCACGGGGACGCCGGCCTTGTCCACCACGCTGAAGGTGTAGCGTGCGGGCTGGTTGACGTGCGGCTTGTGGGCCGCGTCCAGTTTCATCTTCCAGCCGAGCCGGTGGCGGGTCTCCTGCAGGGCGATGAACTCCTGTTCCAGGTCCCGCCCCTTGCGGTAGTAGTCCTTGTCCACCAGGCCCGGGTTGGTGACGATGGCGGTGACGATGAAGCCCACGTTGACCAGCAACACCAGCACGATGGCGGCGATCCAGCCCAGCACCCAGGGGTTGCGGAGCGCCTCCTTGTTGGACTGGGAGATGCGGGGTCTGCGTTTCTCTACGGATTCAGCCATCCGGTATCACCTCGGTCATCTGGGTGCAAAGAACATGCTTTCGTAAACGGCCTGTTGCGTGGGATCCTCGATGCCTGTGGCCCTGAAGGTGATCGGGGTGCGTTCCGCCTTGATGGCGCTGGAGGGTGCCTTGATATAGAGCGTGTAAGAGGTGTCGTTCCCCTTGCGCGCATACAGGGGTTCCTCCGCGCCCTTGAGCTGCATGCCCTCGATTCCCTCGGCCGTTATTTTCACATGGAAATCCTTGTCCGTCTTGTTCAGGATCTTGACGCGGTACTTGTTCTGGATGGAACCGTCGCTCAGCTGGACGAACAGGGGCGCCCGCTCGTGCAGCACCTTCAGTTCGATGGTGCCCAGGTGGGTCAGGCCATAGATGATGCCGGCCACCGCGAGGGAGAGGATGGTCAGGTAGATGAGCGGCCGCGGACGCTTGTACAGCGGCAGCTGGTGCTTGCCCTCCATCTCGTCCAGGGAGGCGTAGCGGATCAGCCCCTTGGGCTTGCCGATCTTCTCCATCACCGCGTCGCAGGCGTCGATGCACAGGGCACAGGTGATGCAGCCCTCCTGCTGGCCCATGCGGATGTCGATGCCGGTGGGGCAGACGGCCACGCACTGCTTGCAGTCGATGCAGTCGCCCTGGCCCTCGGGCACCTTGCCCTTCTTCAGGCGGCCGCGGGGCTCACCGCGGTTGAAGTCGTAGGTGGGAAGGATGGTCTCCTTGTCGTACATCACGCCCTGGATGCGGGCGTAGGGGCAGAGCCAGAAACAGGTCTGTTCACGCAGCTTGCCGGCGAGGGTGAAGGTGCCCGCCGTGAACAGGGCGATGACGCCGTAAGCCACGGAGCTGGCCTGCCCGGTGAACAGGTCGTGCCAGAGCTGGTAGGCGTCGGTGAACCAGGCCACGAAGCTGATGCCGGTGAGCACCGAGATCAGCAGCCAGACGAACCATTTCAGGCCCAGCTTGCGGGCCTTCTCGGCGGTCCAGGGACCCTCCTCGAGCTTGCGGCGCTTGGCCGGAGGCCCCTCGATCTTCTCCTCGAGCCAGGTGAAGACGTCGGTCCAGGCGGTCTGGAAACAGAAGAAGCCGCAGTAGACGCGTCCCGCGATGGAGGTCACCGCCGCCAGCAGCATGGCGAAGAAGAGCAGCACCAGCGCCAGCATCCAGACGTCCTGGGGCAGGATGGTGATGTCGAAGATGTGGAACTGGCGATTGGGAATGTCGAAGAGCACCGCCTGCCGCCCGTTCCAGCGCAGGTAGGGACCGAAGAAGAGGATCAACCAGACGCTGTGGGTGATCCACTTGAGCCGCCGCCATTTGCCGGTCACGCGCTTGGCGTGGATCTTCTCGTCGCCGGTGTTGACGTGCCAGTTGGCGGCTTCTTCGTAGATGTCGTCCTCGTATTTCGGTGTGGTGGAACCAGCGGTTTCGCTCACGGTCTTCTCCTGAGTGTCCGGAAGCCTGCCCTCCGGGACGGCTTCGAGATAAGCAGATAATGATACAACAGAACCGGGTGCAATGCTGCCATCGCGTGGTCGAGAAGTCACTGATATTTCACAATAAACCGGCTTTTCCAGAAGAAATTAAAGGGGGCCGAGGCCCCCTTGTAGGAAAAGTGTTTTTACATGTCCGACTCAGTCGTCGGAGTGGCTCTCGTTCATCAGTTTCTTCAGTTTGATGCCCAGGAAGATCAGCATCGTGATGGCAAATGCCACGGAAAGGTAGGATGCAATGGCAACCCAGTCTGTCATGGTTATCCCTCCCTATCTTCGTGAATGCCCGCGGGGGACCAACCCCCCACGGGCGGATCGCTGTTATTGTCCGCCGCCCAGCTGGTGGACGTAGACGGCCAGCTTTTTGATCTGGGTTTCATCGAGACGGCCGCTCCAGGCGGGCATCTCGGCCTTGCGGGTCTTGGGATCCGTGGGATCGTTCACGCCATGAGTAATGGTGTACTTGATGCTGGCGAGTTGATCCTCTGCCTTGAAGCGCCAGATCTTGTCCACGAGGTTTGCAGAACCCAGAGCCTGCATGCCCTTGCCGTCGGGGCCGTGGCAGCCCACGCAGCCCTTTGCCATGTAGAGGGGCTCTTCGGTCACCTTGCCGTTGTAGATGGCGTTGGCCAGCTTGTCGATCTCCTCGGCGGTAAGCTGCTGGCCACCCATCTTCGGCATCATGCCCTTACGGCCATTGGTGATGCTCTGCATGATGGCCTCGATGGTGCCGCCGTAGAGCCAGTCGTCGTCCACCAGCGAGGGGAAGCCTGGATTGCCCTGGCCCCCGGAGCCGTGGCAGGCGGCGCAGTTGTCACCGAAGAGCACCTTGGCCGAGCGGCTCACGTACTCTTTCAGTTCGGCATCCTGCAGGATGGCGGCGGCGCTCATGCCCTTGAGCTTCTGCTCGTAGGGGGCACGAATGCTTTCCACTTCCTTCAGGTCTTCCTTGTACTCCTTGATGGAGCTCCAGCCGGCGATGCCCTTGGTGTAGGTGTCGAGCAGCGGCCACGCGGGGTAGTAGATGCCGTACACCAGCACCAGGATCCAGCTGGCGTGAAGCCCCCACATCCACCACTTGGGGGGCGGGTTGGTCAGTTCCGCCAGGGTATCGTCCCAGACGTGACCCGTGGTCTGACCGTGAGGATTGCTGTTTTCACTCATTTTTCGTTCTCCGAGTCCGTATTCTCTTCTTCAAAGGGAATATGACGTTGTGATTCGAGCCGCTCCTTGTTCTTCGGATTGAAGACATAGAAGTAGATCCACACCATGGCCAGGAATGCCCCGACGGTGACGATCAGACCGATCCAGTCGTGCAGGGTCATCGCCGACCACTCGGTGTGGAAATACTCCCGGAGCTTACTCACGATAATCCACGTCGTCTTTCAGGTTGGCCATGGTGCCCAGCACCTGCAGGTAGGCGATGACGGCGTCCACCTCGCGCACGCCGTCCACCTTCTCTGCAGCGGCGATGTCGGCGTCGGTGTAGGGGACGCCCACCATGCGCAGGCCTTCCATGTGGGCCTTGAGCGCCTTGCCGTCCACGGTCTTCTCGGCCAGCCACGGGTAGTTGGGCATCACCGACTCGGGGACCACGCTGCGTGGCGCCATCAGGTGCTGGAAGTGCCACTCGTTGGAGTACTTGCCACCCACCCGGGCCAGGTCGGGACCGGTCCGCTTGGAGCCCCACTGGAAGGGGTGGTCGTACATGGACTCGGAAGCCAGCGAGTAATGGCCGTAACGCTCCTTCTCGTCACGGAAGGGGCGGATCATCTGCGAATGGCAGAGATAGCAGCCCTCACGCTGGTAGACGTCGCGTCCCGCCAGCTCCAACGCGGTATAGGGCCGGATGCCGTCCCCGGGTTTCCAGGTGATGCTGTCGCCCACCTGGAAGTTGGCCACGCTGATGGGCTTGCGCTGGTCCAGTGGCACGTCGTGTTGCCAGACGATCTCGGGGTGCTTGTTGTGCTCCATGGTCTCGTCCAGGTAGAAGAGCGGGACGATCTCCACCAGGCCGCCCACGGAGAGCAGCACCAGGAGCAGCACGAACATGACGAAGACGTTGCGCTCCGCCGTGTCCTGCAGTTTGGTCGAATAGATCTTGTCAGCCATTGTTGTTTATCTCCTGTAATCCGTTCAGGCGGCGGCAGCGGCAGCGGTGCTGCGCTGGGCGGAAGCCTGGCGAATGGTCATGATCACGTTGTAGAGCATGATGACCCCACCGAGCCAGAAGATGGCGCCGCCGATGGCGCGCATGGCGTAGTAGGGGTGCATGGCCGCGACGGATTCGGCGAAGGTGTAGGTGAGGGTGCCGAACTCGTCGTAGTCACGCCACATCAGGCCCTGCATGATGCCGGAGACCCACATGGCGGTGATGTAGACCACCGTGCCGATGGTGGAGGTCCAGAAGTGGACGTTCACCAGGGCGGCGGAGTACATCTTGGTGTTCCACAGCTTCTCGACCAAGTGGTAGAGCGCGCCCGCGGAGACCATGGCGACCCAGCCCAGGGCGCCGGAGTGCACGTGGCCCACCGTCCAGTCGGTGTAGTGGGAGAGGGCGTTCACGGTCTTGGAGGACATGACCGGACCCTCGAAGGTGGACATGGCGTAGAAGGCCAGGGACATGATCATGAAGCGCAGGATGTAGTCGGTGCGCAGCTTGTCCCATGCGCCGGAGAGGGTCATCATGCCGTTGATGGCGCCACCCCAGGAGGGGATGATCATGGCCAGGGAGACGGCGGCGCCCAGGGAGCCGGTCCAGTCGGGCAGGGCGGTGTACTGCAGGTGGTGGGCGCCCAGCCAGACGTAGCCGAACATCAGGGCCCAGAAGTGCAGCACCGACAGGCGGTAGGAGAAGACCGGACGGTTGGCCTGCTTGGGTACGAAGTAGTACATGATGCCGAGGAAGCCGGCGGTGAGGTAGAAGCCCACGGCGTTATGGCCCCACCACCACTGGATCATGGCGTCCTGCACCCCGGAGAAGATGGAGTAGGACTTGAACAGGCCCACGGGGATGGCCAGGCTGTTCACCACGTGGAGGTAGGTGATCATCACGAACATGCCCATGAAGAACCAGTTGGCCACGTAGATGTGGCTGGTCTTGCGCTTGGCGATGGTCATGATGAAGTTCAGGCCCCAGGAGAGCCAGACCACGGCGATGGCCAGGTCGATGGGCCACTCCAGCTCGGCGTACTCCTTGGACTGGTTGATGCCCAGCGGCAGAGTGATGACCGCGGCCACGATGATCAGGTTCCAGCCCCAGAAGGTGAACCAAGCCATCTTCGGGCTCCACAGGGAGGTGTTCCCCGTGCGCTGGACGACATACAAGGAAGTGGCGAAGAGGGTGCAGCCACCGAAGGCGAAGATCACCGCGTTGGTGTGCAGCGGACGCAGGCGGCCGAAGGTGATTTCGGCGATGTCGAAGTTCAGGAACGGCCAGGCCAGTTCCGAGGCGATGTAGGTGCCCACCAGGGTACCCACCACCAGGTAGACGATCGCCATGATGGTAAACCATCGGACGACGTCGAAGTTATATTTTGTTTCTTCCACGGAAACCTCCCAAGTTTCGAAAAAACAACCCAAAAGTTTTGAAGCGCAGGGCCCTGCCGAGCCGCAAGGCGGCCGCCCGAGACCGCTTTCCGGCTGAATAGTTCCCGGCTTTGGGATTATACAGAGATCGAGGGGGCGATATATGAGAAATATCAGTTTTTCGTCCCCAAATTGACTTTTGTCAGATTTGGCGGCGGCTCAGGCCAGCAGGGCCTGCAGGGCTTCGGGATCCAGGATCTCCACCTGGCGGGTCCGTACCCGGACGAGATCCTTCGAGGCGAGTTTCTTGAGCATGCGGATGACGGTTTCCGGGGCCAGTCCCAGGTAGCTGGCCATCTCCTCCCGGGACATGGGCAGGCGGTACTGGAGCGCGGGGAAGCCGTGGGACTGGAAACGCTGCCCCAGGTTGAAGAGGAAGGCGGCGATCCGCTGCTCCGCGTTGGGCAGCCCGGTGATGAGCCGCTCCTTCTGGAGCTGGCGGGCATGGCCGGCGGCGGTGGAGAGCAGGTAGCGCTGGACCTTGATCAGTTCCTCCGGTGCCAGCGCCTCCTCCAGGTGGGAGAAATCGAGCTGGCAGAGGGAGCCGTTCTCCAGAGCACAGGCGGAGTGGCTGTGCCTCTCCTCGCCGATGTCTTCGATGCCCACAATCTCGCCCGGGAGGTGGAACCCCCGCACCTGCCGGGGCTCGTTGCCGTCGTAGCTGATACAGGAGCCCGAGTGGACCAGGTAGAGGTAGCGGATGGGATCTCCGGCATAGAAGAGCGGTTGCCCC